>SSEX01000049.1 GCA_008015085.1 Tolumonas sp.
CTCAGTCATTCTATTCAGCTTCATGAAGACAATGTACTGAAGCAGTCGTCGCTTTGTAACTTGATGAATAATAAGTTATCGCCATATCAAGCTGCCGTTCAATACCTATCTAAAATGGCGTAAGCAGCTTTCTGGTTTTATATATAGAAAAATCCCCGGCATTGACCGGGGATTTTCTTATTCTGCGGTAGGGCTATTCACCGGGTGTACGTCTTCACTTGGGTAACATCCCAGAATTTTTACATACCGGATAGATTCCTGTAATTCTGTAATGGCCGCCTGCATTTCATCACTTTCCAGATTTGCTGCCACATCGACGTAGAACATTTCTTCCCATGGATTGCCGGGTATTGGGCGGGACTCCAGCTTGGTCATATTGATATTGTGATTACGCAGTATGAGCAATGCTTCAACTAATGAGCCTGTTTTTTGTGTGGTAGACATAATGAATGTCGTTTTGGCTGGCACTAACGCTGACACTTTAACAGGGTCCCGGGCAACAACCCAGAATCGGGTGCAGTTATCTGGTTGATTAGCTAATCCACTGGCTAATTTAATGAGACCATAAATTTCGCCGCCTTCGGCACTACCGATAGCAGCTGCGTTTGGAGATGCTAATTCTTTTACCTTCAACATGGCTGCAGAAGATGAATCGCAAAATACCTTGCGAATATGCGGATGACTTTCCAGATAATCAGAAGATTGCGTAATTGGTTGAGGATGACCGTATAGCACTTCAATATCTGATATATCGGTTTCAACTGCAGTCAATAAACAATGATCGATTGGATAGGTCAGTTCAGCGACAATAGACAGACTTGTTTGTTGCATCAAATCATATACTTCATTGATAGAACCTGAAGTCAGATTTTCAATTGGTAATACACCGTAGCGGCAAGCGCCGCTTTCTACTTCATGAAACACCTGATTGAAGCTATTGCAGCCAACCTCACGGATATCAGATATCTGGCGTCCTAAAAATTTACGGGCAGCAAGGCTTGAATAAGAGCCTAAGGGGCCAAGATAGGCCACACTAACATCAGTTTCATTGATGGCCGGATTTTTTTGCTGCTGCAGATAGTCTTGCTGAATTAATACTGAATCTTCAATGATCAGCTGAAATACCCGTTGAATAAAATGGGAGGATAATCCCATTGGGCGACCAACCTGCGTAAGATAAGAAAGAAGTTCTTGTTCACGGTGTTGATCGCGGATTGGACGCTGACTAGATAATTTGTTTTTTGCTACTTCAATACTGATGGCACGACGTTTAGCAAAAAGAGTGAGCAACTGGGTATCAATCTCATTAATGGACTGGCGGATCTCATCCAGTGTTGCCATGGCTTACTCTCCCTGTATCAATTCAAAATTCATTACGCAGATGAAAACTCAAGAAAACATCACCGGAAGTAAACTAATCCGGTGCAGCAAATGGTAACACTTCCTGTCCTCCTATATATAGAATAGTCACAATAAATCATTTCTTTATTATGCGGGGATAGAATGGGTCCTTTGATGTTAGATGTTCAGGGCTTTGAACTGGAAGCGGAAGAACGGGAAATATTGCAGCATCCTACAGTCGGTGGCGTGATTTTATTTGCCCGCAATTATCATGACCGATCACAATTATCTGCATTGGTAAAATCGATCCGTCAGGCTGCAGCCAAACCTTTGTTGATTGCGGTTGATCATGAGGGGGGGCGTGTTCAGCGTTTCAGAGATGGGTTTTCCCGTATCCCTCCTATGGGCACATTAGCTAAAGCAGGAAATGAAGCCTCATCTTTGGCGACAGAATGTGGATGGTTGATGGCAGCTGAACTGCTGGCGTTGGATATCGATTTGAGTTTTGCGCCTGTGCTTGATTTAGAGCGGGGCAGTAATGTTATTGGCGATCGCAGTTTTAGTGATGATCCTGAGCAGGTGATCCAACTGTCATCGGCATTTATTGATGGTATGCATCAGGCTGGTATGAAGGCGACAGGTAAGCATTTCCCTGGACATGGCAGTGTTAGAGCTGACTCACATCTGGAAAGCCCGAAAGATCATCGTTCCTGGGGTGAGATTGAAGCCAATGATTTGATCCCATTCAGTAAATTGATTGCGGCAGGGAAACTGGATGCATTAATGCCTGCTCATGTTATTTATACTGAACTGGATGACCAGCCAGCAGGATTCTCTCGTTTTTGGCTGCAAGATATATTACGCGGCAGGTTTGGATTCAAGGGTGTCATTTTCAGTGATGATCTGACGATGGAAGGCGCTGCGGTTGTCGGCGGTTATCCGGAGCGAGCTCAGGCCGCATTATATGCCGGCTGTGATATGTTACTGGCATGTAATAACCGCAGTGGTGCTGTAGCTATTCTGGATGGACTGAAAGATCCCCCTCAGAGTCAGGCAGATCAATTACTGAGTCAGAATTCGGGTGATTGGTCCCGGTTAATAGCGACTGAGCGATGGAAAAAGGCTCAACGGCAAATATCTCGTTTCGTCGAAGAGTTTGTTAATTAACGCTATTTTTTGATCTCAAGCAGCCTTTCGAGGCTTGATTCTGACGCCCGATGGTAAGACCTGCTATGGTGGATTCCTCTGGATTAGTTGTGTTGATTGAGGGATCCATCATGATTATCTACCTGCACGGTTTTGATGCTACCAGCCCTGGTAACTTTGAGAAAGTTACACAACTGCGTTTTATTGATCCTGATGTGCGCATGGTGAGTTATAGCACTGTGCATCCTCGTCAGGATATGAGTCACCTGCTGAAAGAAGTTCATCGGCAGATTACTACGTCTGATGATGCGGCTCCGTTGATCTGTGGTGTTGGCCTCGGCGGTTACTGGAGTGAGCGTATCGGATTTTTGTGCGGGATCCGGCAAGTATTATTTAATCCGAACCTTTTTCCTGAAGAAAACATGCAAGGAAAAATCGACAGACCTGAAGAATACACCGACATCGCATCTAAATGTGTAACTGAATTTCGTAAAAAAAATGCAGGAAAGTGCATTTGTTTCCTTTCTGTTAACGATGAAGTCATGGATAATAGATGCATTGCAGATGCATTGAAAGATTATTACAACATTATCTGGGACGAGACTCAGACTCATAAATTCAAGGATCTATCATCTCATCTGCAGCAAATAAAAGCGTTCAAAGATGCTGTGTAATGCGATTGCTGTATGAGCAGATGTAACGCATCCGTAACATTAAGTTATGAAAAGGTGTTTCTGGTATGACCAAAATTGTCATTGTTGGTGGTGGAGCGGGGGGGCTGGAATTGGCTACCCGACTGGGACGTAAATTAGGCAAAAAAGGAAAAGCGCAGATCACGTTGGTTGATCGTAACCGCACCCATCTGTGGAAGCCATTACTACATGAAGTAGCTGCAGGTTCTTTAGATGCGGGTGTGGATGCGCTGAGCTATCAGTCTCAGGCTCGTCACAATGCATTTGAGTTCCAGCTTGGCACTTTAACTGATATTAAACGCCAGGAAAAACGCGTCGTTCTTGCACCTATTTATGGTGAAAAAGGCGAAGAAGTTCTTGGTGAACGTGAGATTGAATACGATTATTTAGTTATTGCGCTGGGCTCGGTTTCTAATGATTTCAATACACCGGGTGTTCGCGATAACTGTATTTTCTTAGATAGCCCTGATCAGGCATTCCGTTTCCATAATATTCTGATGGATAAATTCCTGCGTTTTGCCGGTGCTCGTACCACTAGCAACACGGATATTCCTCAGGAAGGGAACATCAAAATTGCAATCGTTGGCGCTGGCGCAACAGGTATTGAGCTTTCTGCGGAACTTTATAATGCCGTAGAAGAGCTGACAGCATATGGCTATAAAAACCTGTCTCGCCGCAGTCTGAAAGTCACTGTTGTTGAAGCTGGCCCTCGTATTCTGCCTGCATTACCAGAGCGTATTTCATCTGCAGCGCATCATGAATTAACAGAGCTGGGTGTTGATATCCGTACTGCTACTTTTGTTAGTGAAGCAACTGATAAAGGGCTGATGACTAAAGATGGTGAGTTGATCGAAGCGGATATCATGGTATGGGCTGCGGGTGTAAAAGCACCTGATTTCATGAAAGAGATTGGCGGTTTGGAAACAAACCGGGGCAACCAGCTAGTAGTGAAAGGCACTCTACAGACCACTCTTGATGATCACATTTATGCTATCGGTGATTGTGCTGCCTGTGCAATGGAGGATGGCAAACTGGTTCCGCCTCGCGCCCAGTCTGCGCATCAGATGGCTACCCAGTGCATGAAGAACATATTGGCGCAGATGAGTGGTAGCGAACTGAAACCATACCAGTATGTGGATTATGGCTCACTGGTTTCGCTGAGTAACTTCTCTACTGTAGGCAGCCTGATGGGTAACCTGATGCGTGGTTCTATGATGATTGAAGGTCGTATTGCCCGCATGATGTATATTTCTCTGTATCGTATGCATCAGGTTGCGTTGTATGGCTATGTGAAAACGGGTCTGATCATGCTAGTTGGTCAGTTAAATCGTATTTTGCGTCCGCGTTTGAAATTACATTGATCCTGCTGTTATAAGTGATAAAAAGCCAGTGGGTTATCCGCTGGCTTTTTGTTTATGGGTTATGCATATAAAAAACGCCACACTGAGTGGCGTTAATTAATATTTTTCTGATTAGTGAGCCTGAGCTTCACCGATTGGCAGAATTGTACGACCAAATTTTTCGTTCAGTACTTCAGCCATTGCCAGATAGATTGCTGAGGAACCACAGAAGATACCTTCAAAACCAGCAAAAGTACCTAAAGCGGCATTACCAGTAAAATCTTTAGCGGCCAGCAGGAAGAACAACACCACCAGAGAACCGAATACGACCTGCAGTGCTTTAGGGCCCTTCAGTGTGCCGAAGAACATGAACAGGGTGAAGATACCCCACATCAGCAGGTAACAGCCCATAGCAAATTCGTCTGCAGCATCGGCCCAGCCCCATTTTGGCATCAGGATCAGGAATACCAGGCTGATCCAGAAAAAGCCGTAAGAGGTAAATGCAGTTACACCAAAAGTATTCCCTTTTTTATATTCCAGAATACCGGCGATCACTTGTGCCATACCGCCATATGCCAGACCCATTGCCAGAATCATTGCACTGATAGGGAAGAAGCCTGCATTATGGATGTTCAGCAGAACGGTGGTCATACCAAAACCCATCAGACCCAGCGGTGCTGGATTTGCCAATTTTTCACTCACAAAAAATTCTCCGGTTAAAATTCACACTGATTCATCGTCCTGATGAAAGTTAGATTTTTGTAAAAATCCGCGCGATTCTAGAGGGCGGATTTACCATGTGCAAGTAAATTTGAGAGTCAGATCAAAGAAGTTTTTATGGCAGAAATTTGGTTGCGCTCAAAAAGCAAAGGGAAGCATTGCTTCCCTTCGGTTTGTATTGATTTGTTGTAAAATTACTCCACCTCATTACCGCTTTTTTCACCAATTGCAAAGGTTTTAGCATTAGTGAGCGTAGTGTTGGCAATCGATAGTAATGCTTCACGCGTCAGGAATGCCTGATGGCCGGTGAACAACACATTGTGGCAGGCAGACAGGCGGCGGAATGTATCATCAGTGATCACTTCGTTGGATTTATCTTCAAAGAACAGTTCGTGTTCGTCTTCATAAACATCCAGACCTAAAGCGCCGATTTTACCTTGTTTCAACGCTTCGATAGCATCTTGTGCATTAAGTAAACCGCCGCGACTGGTATTGATGATCATCACACCTTTTTTCATTTTTGCGAATGACTCGGCATTCAGTAAGTGATGATTTTCTTTAAACAGAGGGCAGTGCAAGCTGATCACATCAGATTCGCGGAACAGGGTATCCAGATCCACATATTCCGCACCCAGATCGATGGCTGCCTGATTCTGGAAAGGGTCGCTTACTAATAGACGCATGCCAAAACCTTTAAGAATTCTTAAGGTTGCAATACCTATTTTCCCTGTACCGATGATGCCGGCTGTTTTGCCAAACATGTTAAAACCAACCAGACCATCTAATGCAAAGTTGGCATCGCGTGTACGCTGATACGCTTTATGGATACGACGGTTTAATGTCATCATCAGACCGACACTGTGTTCAGCGACAGCTTCAGGTGAATAAGCAGGAACGCGTACTACGGTAATACCCAGTTCTTTAGCTGCAGCCAGGTCGACATTGTTATAACCAGCGCAGCGCATGGCCAACAGACGTGTACCGTGCTTAGCCAGTTCTTCTAATACAGGGCGGGATAAATCATCATTCACAAAAGCACAGACCACAGAATAGCCAAATGCCAGTCTTGCCGTTTTTTGATCCAGACGGACATCAAAGAAATCTAATTCATAACCGAACGGTTGATTAGCTTGTTCAAAATAGTCACGGTCGTATGCTTTTGCGCTGAATAATGCGATTTTCATGGGTACTACCTCCACCTGAAAGATGTAGTAAAATTACATCAATATTTGCGATACCGTCAACATATTATGATGAATATCAAAAAATTTAGAGGTAAATCGTTTTTTTGATAAAAAAATGACAAAAAGAAAGGAGCTTTACGCTCCTTAAAACATCGATCACGGGATATTAAAATGACAACACAACAGGAGGATGACCATGACTACTATTTTAGTGTAGTTGATGTTTTCTGTTGTAAAAGAAAATCTTCTGCATTGTCACTTTCATCTATCAGGAGTAAACCTGAAAGATGAAAGTGACAATGCAGAAGATTTTCTTTTACAACAGAAAACATCAACTACACTAAAATAGTAGTCATGGTCATCCTCC
>SSEX01000149.1 GCA_008015085.1 Tolumonas sp.
AAACGCATTCTCGACTAAATGCCGATATTTATATAAACACCAATCGATATCGGCATTACCAATCTTTGAGTTCGATTTTCTCGGGATCACCGGTTTACCGTTCTTTTTCCGGACCAATTCCCGAATGGGCTCACTGTCGTAACCTTTATCAGCTACAACAAAATCGGCATCCGGCAATCGTGCAATTAACTCCGGTGCCGCTTTGCTGTCATGAACTTCGCCGCCAGTGAGCAGAAAATCAATCGGTAAACCATAACTGTCCACGGCTAAATGTATCTTTGTGGTATTACCGCCACGGCTTTTACCAATCGATTCACTCTCATCCGTGGACGCCCCAGTCGCATGCTGATGCGCTCTGACAATGCTGCCGTCAATAAATTCCCATTCGAAATCAGGCGATTGCTTTAATGCAGTAAATAATTGAAGAAGAACACCTTTTTTCGACCAAAGATTAAAGCGACGATAAATCGTGTTCCAGTCACCAAAAGCGCGGGGAATATCACGCCAAGGACAACCAACCCGCATTCGGTACAAAATACCCTCAAGCGTCATACGGTGTTCTGGTTTGTTATAGACACGACCGGTTTCAAGTAAGAGTCTGGATAGCTTTAACCAGTATTCATCTGTTAGCATGATTCGAGGCATGGTGATTGGGTGTGAATTGTTTTTTGGCGAAAGTGATTATATCAATTCGCCATGCCGCTCAATAATTCACCTCGAAAGATCAACAGCCCCTAGTATTAAACGTAAGGAACAGTTATAGCTCAGGATGAGCAATGTTCAGCATTCAGGCCTGCAGGAAGCAGGTATATTAAGAAAGGAACATCCGACGGAACGGATGATAACCGGTGATGGAACAGCGGTTATGCAGGAGGCGGGTCTGACATGTTCAGCCCCATGGATGGAATGATGCCTGCAAGGATGCCTGCGCAATGTGTTAGCAGCGATTAGCTCCACATAATCTTCGGTTTAGGCGACCGATGCCTGTAGAGGGGTGACATGATGTCACCCCTTTGTTTTTTCTTAAAATCTGATACAGCACACTTTTTCCGAAAAAAATGTTCCCGGTTTCAATGGTATTTCTATCTGGCTCAGATAAGCTGTCTACAGTTAAAGAATGTAAACCGGAGTGTGCTATCAATAGCCCTGACCTTGTGTCGGGGCTATTTTTTGATGCTTTCTTGATCTGTAGCGGTTCAGTGATTACTTAATGATGTTTAAATTATGCATCATTTACTAATCAGGAGATTGCCATGAATCCGTCAGTACACGGTCACGATGTTATGCACATGATGCTGGAATTAGGTGGTCAATTTACCCGCGAGAGTCTGAAATCAGCGATTGACACCCGGTTTGGTTCAGACGCACGTTTCCATACCTGCAGCGCAGAGAATATGACTGCTGAGCAGCTCATCGATTTTCTGCAGGCGAAAGGCAAATTTGTGGCCTCTGACACGGGTTTTAATACTCGCGAAGAACATATCTGTAATCATTAATGACTGATATGCAGCAGACTACAGGGCTGATATAGCTCTGTGTCTGCTGACAACTCAGAAGCTGAAACGGTAATAAATATTATAAGACTCTATTCCTGCATTATTTGAACTGATTCCGGCATTGGAGTAGTGCAACGCTTGTGCACCGATGGTATGCCGTTGGTTAATGCGAATGCCAAAACCCAGGCGGTCTTCAAAATTCACACTCGAGCCTAAATTCCGGTCTTCAACTTTATTCCGGCTGAATACAGCCAGTCCGATCCCTGCTTCAATGAATGGCTGCACCATTGAGTTAGCTCCTCCAAACTCCCAGGTCAGCACCGGTGAGGCAGAAAAACTGTGCGTATTAACAGCGTCTTCGCTATCCCAGTAGGTATAGCCTGCTACCCAGTAACCGCTCAGTCTCCCCATATCTGAATCAAACCAGCGCTGCTGCCAGGGGAATTGCAGGGCAGTGCGGTAAGTGACGGTGTTATCAGCGGAATGTCCGAGTGCGAGAGAGATGTCTGTGGCATGCGCAATTGAGCTGAAAAGGACGACGCAGCTACAGAGCAACCCTGAAATCGCCCGGAAAGGAAAAACAAATGAAACAGACATGATGCACCTCCTGCGTAACAGAAAACTGCCTCACCACTTATTTGGGGTATATATTTTGTGCCAGTACGGTTTAAGTATAGGATTTTTCCTGAAATTCGCCGTGTTGTGGCATGTCATCGCGATAGATTATTCATTCTGCTAGACTATCCATACTTTTCCGTCTTTTATTTCGCACTTTTTCCGGATTGCAGCATATGAGTGTTATTACCGCCGCCGTGATGTTATTTTTGATCATGGATCCTGTCGGCAATTTGCCGATTTTTCTGTCTATTTTGCGTCATCTTCCGGCCGAGCGTCGTCGCCGAGTGATGATCCGTGAGTTACTGATTTCACTGATTGTCATGCTGATTTTCCTGTTTTCGGGTCAGGAATTATTGAATTTACTGAACCTTAAGCAGGAGGCTGTCAGCATTGCTGGTGGCATCGTGCTGTTTCTGATTGCGCTGCGCATGATTTTCCCTAGCGAAGGGGGGGTTACCGGTTTACCGGAAGGGGAAGAGCCGCTGATTGTACCGATGGCGATCCCGATGATTGCCGGCCCGTCGATTCTGGCGGCATTGGTCTTGTTGTCCCATCAGTATCCGGATCAGATGTTTGACTGGGTGCTGGCCTTGTTCCTGTCATGGGGGGTATCAGCAGTTATCCTGATGTTCTATGAACAGGTGCACAAATTGCTCGGTGAGCGAGTGCTGACGGCAATGGAGCGGTTGATGGGCATGCTGCTGGTCATGATTTCTGTGCAGATGCTGCTGGATGGCGCCGCCAAATATCTGGGCCACTAAACCGGGAGTTGAAAGCAACCAATTACCCAAATAACAAAGGAGGCCTGTGCCTCCTTTGTTTTTATTTTACGTTACGACTGAAAACTAGCCCGTATTACGCATTCCGGCTGCGATACCGGCGATGGTCACCATCAGTGCCTGATCAACCTGTGGATGCACTTCATCTGGGTTAGAACGGGAGCGGTGCAGCAGTTCTACCTGCAATACGTTCAGTGGGTCAGTGTATGGGTTGCGCAGTTTGATGGATTCCTGGATCCATGGCTGTTCATCCAGCAGTTCACCTTTCTTCGGACGTAGTTGCAGAACGACATTAATAGAGTCCTGCAACTCCTGACGCAGGCGTTTACCCAGCGGCCACAGGTTTTCTGACGCCAGACGCTGGTCATAGTATTCCGCCAGCCACAGATCCGATTTCAGGAACACCATTTCCAGCATTTCCAGACGGGTGTGGAAGAATGGCCATTGCTGATCCATCTCTTGCAGTAGTGCTTCCTTGCCGTCATCAATCACGGCCTGCAGCGCAACATGGGCACCCAGCCAGGATGGCAGCATCAGACGGTTCTGTGTCCAGGCGAAGATCCACGGGATAGCACGTAGTGACTCCACACCGCCGTTTGGCTTACGTTTTGACGGACGTGAACCCAGCGGCAGTTTGCCCAGTTCCATTTCTGGAGTAGCGGCACGGAAGTAAGGCACAAAATCCGGTTCTTCACGCACGACACTACGGTAATGCTGGCAGGAGATGTCGGACAGCGTGTCCATCACGGTGTACCACTCGGCTTTTGGCTTCGGTGGTGGTAACAGGTTCGCTTCCAGCACGGCACTCGCGTACAGCTTGAAGTTGTGGATCGCTACTTCCGGCAGACCAAATTTGAAGCGGATCATCTCACCCTGTTCGGTCACGCGGAAACCGCCTTTCAGCGATCCTGGTGGTTGAGACAGAATGGCCTGATGAGCTGGTCCACCGCCACGACCGATAGTACCGCCACGTCCATGGAACAGCGTCAGCTTCAGATCTTCACGTTCCGCGATCGCCACCAGCTCTTCCATCGCACGATATTGTGCCCAACCCGCTGCCATCATCCCGGCGTCTTTCGCGGAGTCGGAGTAACCGATCATCACGTGTTGCTGGCCGTGGATGTAGTTACGATACCATTCCACAGAAAGCAGACGCTTCAGAACGGCCGCGGCGTTTTGCAGGTCGTTCTGTGTTTCAAATAGTGGTGCGATTGGCATGTGGAATTTGCAGCCGACTTCTTTCAGCAGCAGCTGTACCGCCAGCACGTCTGAAGGCTGACGTGCCATAGAAATGATGTAGATACCGAAGGCATCCTGATCGGTCTGGGCAATCACGCGGCAGGTGTCGATCACCTCTTGTGATTCTGCGCTGGCCTGCCAGTTGGCTGGTAGCAGCGGACGGCGGGATTCCAGCTCTCTTAGCAGGAATTCTTGCTTCTCAGCTTCGCTCCACTGCGCATAGTCGCCAAGATTCAGATATTGGGTCAGCTCAGACAGCACTTGGCCGTGGCGCTCGCCATCCTGACGGATATCCAGTTTCAGCAGGTTAACACCGAAGCACGCCAGTTTACGTAGTACATCTAGCAGCATGCCATCAGCAATGATGCTCATTCCGCAAGATTGCAGCGAGCGGTAGCACAGCTCCAGCGGTTCACGCAGCTGTTCGGTACGGGTGATCAGGTCGCGGTTTTCAGTGTACTGACCCTGCAGCTTAGCAGTGACAGCTTGTTGCGTTTCACGCAGTGCATCACGCACCACACGCAGGATCGCACGATATGGCTCGCTGCATTCACCGACACGCTGACGTAACTCATCACTGCAATCGGTCATCGAGAGTTCAGAGACCAGTTCCTGAATATCGGTCAGGAACAGATTGATAGCGACCCAACGGGATAGCAGCAGCACTTCCTGAGTCACTTTAGCGGTCACGAACGGGTTACCGTCACGGTCGCCGCCCATCCAGGAAGCGATACGTACCGGGTGAGCGCGCAGCGGCAGACGAATACCAAAGTTTTCCTGCAGACGATCATCCAACTGACGCAGGAACTGCGGAATAGCTGGCCACAGGTTGTTTTCAATAACCGCGAAACCCCATTTAGCTTCATCAACCGGAGTCGGACGCTGTTCACGGATTTCATTGGTATGCCAGGACTGATTCACCAGCTGTTCAATGCGGTGCTGAATAAATTTGCATTCACGCGGGGTTAGATCCTGCAGCTGCAGCTCTTCCAGACAGTCGTTCAGCTGTACATGTTTATGGATCAGCGTGCGACGGGTCACCTCGGTTGGGTGTGCAGTCAGAACCAGCTCGATATCCAGCTCGCTGACGGCTTCAATCACTTCTTCTTCCGACAAGTTAGAGGCTTTCAGCTTATCGAACAGTTTGTCCAGCGGATCGGGCGTAGAATGCAGTTCGCCCTGACGGGACATGGAGTGGAACTGTTCTGCCACGTTGGCCAGATTTAAAAATTGGCTGAATGCACGCGCGACGGGCAATAATTCGTCATCGCTCAGATTTTTCAGCGTAGAGATCAGCTTCTGTCTGTCTTCTTCATTACCTTGACGGGATGACTTAGCCAGTTGACGAATATTTTCAATCTTGCCGAGAAACTCGTCGCCAAGATGCTCCTTGATGGTTTTGCCCAGTAACTGGCCTAACATGCCCACATTACCGCGCAACGCCGCGTACATATCACTCATTAATGTTGTCCTTCCTTTGTAGTGGCGGGGTACAGCCTTTACCCCGCAAACAGTCCAAGTTATCAGTATTCTTCATCTCAGATCAAACGGTGAACGCCATAAAAATGCAAAAATTTGCATAACGGCTACAAACAGAAACGTTGCACCAGATGCTGAATTAATTCGGTAGTAGGTTTAACAAAGGATAGATCAAGATATTCATCAGGTTGGTGTGCCTGTGTAATATATCCCGGACCCATCACAATCGTTTCACAGCCCAGTTGCTGAATGAACGGCGCTTCGGTGCAATAGTTCACGACTTCAGCCTTGTTGCCGCTCAGTTGTTCCGCTTCTTTGACGAATGCCGAGTTTTCATCACTGCCATATGGCGGTACCGGCTCATGCAGATGTTCGATACTGATGGCACCCGGATACTCAGCCTCCACCGGTGCCAGATGGCGTTTCAGTTCGGTAATCAAATCTTCCGGCATCACACCCGGTATTGGCCTAAAATCAATGCACAGCTCACAGCCGCCACAAATACGGTTGGCGCTGTCGCCACCATGAATACTGCCGAGGTTCAGGGTCGGATAGGGCACATCAAAATGGGTGTTGTTATATTTAAGTTTCAGTTCCTGTTGCAATGCCAGCACATGGGTCAGCACTTTATGCATAATTTCAATGGCATTGACGCCGTTTGCAGGGTTGGATGAATGCCCGCTCTTACCCACCACGCGGATGGCTTCCGACATGTGACCTTTGTGCATAAATACCGGAACCAGCCCCGTCGGTTCACCGATGACGGCATAATCCGGGCGGATAGGGTGCGCATCCGCAATCGCCTTGGCACCAGCCATGCTTGTCTCTTCGTCTGCGGTGGCCAGAATGCGCAGCGGTTTTTTCAGCTGTGTCAGATCAATATTTTTCAATGCTTCGGCAATAAAGACAAAGAAGCCCTTCATATCGATGGTGCCAAGCCCATAGATACGATCGCCATCCTGTGTCAGTTTGAACGGATCTTTTTGCCAGCGGTCCGCATCATAAGGCACGGTGTCTGTATGACCGGCAAGGAGTAACCCACCATCACCACTGCCTAAGGTTGCGATCAGATTGAATTTTCCTCTGGTTCCGGGAACCGGCAGGATCTCGATCTGCATACCTAATTTTTCAAACCAGGAGGCGAGCAGTTCAATTACACCTTTATTACTCTGATCCCAGGCAGGATCTGTGCTGCTAATCGATGGCAGCGCGATAATATCGCGATACATCTGAAAAAAATCGGGATTACTCATGTTTCCTCCTTGCGCGGCACAGTTTAATTTGGTAAATAATAGAAATGCAATCGAAATGCATAAATATTAACTTCTGAGGGTCGTCTCCCGCGACATCAGTCACAGGGCACCAACAATGTTCATGCAGCAATTTTTTATCGGCCGACGATATATTTCTGTTTGAATCTGCCACACTATGTGCCGCAGAAGTCAGCATTTCACTTCGCTACGAATTAATCTGAATTTTGAGATAAATGGAAAGCGCTATGCTTAATGTCGTAATTATTGGTGCCAGTGGCTACGCCGGGGCTGAATTAGCCTTATTAGTTCATAAACATCCTGAGCTTAACCTGAAAGGGCTTTATGTGTCTGCAGGGAGTCAGGACGCGAACAAACCTTTTTCTGCGTTACATCCGCAGTGTCTGGGTCTGGTTGATCTGCCGGTGAAACCACTGGATGATGCCGGTATGCTGGAAGCGAAAACCGGCACCGATCTGATCTGCCTGGCAACAGCACATGAAGTCAGTATGAATCTGGCGCCACAATTCCTGGCTGCAGGTATTCCGGTCTTCGATCTGTCCGGTGCTTTCCGTGTGCAGCAGGATGGTTTTTACGACAAATACTACGGATTCGCACACGATCAACCAGAATGGCTGTCTAAGGCTGTTTACGGTCTGGCAGAGTGGAATGCGGAACAGATCAAGCAGACCGATCTGATCGCGGTAGCAGGCTGCTATCCAACCGCCTCACTGCTGGCGCTGAAGCCACTGATGGAAGCGGGTCTTATCAAGGCGGACACTACACCAATTATCAACGCCGTGTCTGGTGTATCCGGTGCAGGCCGTAAAGCTGCTATCGGTACCAGTTTCTGCGAAGTCAGTCTGAACCCGTACGGTGTCTTTAATCACCGTCATCAGCCTGAAATCAGCTACCACTTAGGTGGTAAGGTTGTCTTCCAGCCACATCGGGGTAATTTTGTGCGCGGTATTCTGGCGACCATCTATGTGCAACTGGCGGATGGCGTGACGGAAGAACAGGTCAATGCCGCTTATCAGGTGTATGCCAACAGCCCGATCGTGCGCCTGAGCAAGCAGTGGCCGTCGATTCGTGGTGTTGCCGGTACGCCATTCTGTGATCTGCACTGGCAAATGCAAGATGGCCTGCTGATTGTTGGCTCTGCCATCGATAACCTGCTGAAAGGGGCCTCTTCACAGGCAATGCAATGTATCAATCTGCGTTTTGGTTTCGAACCAACGCTGGGTCTGCTGTAAGGTCAGGAAAACCGAGATGACACAACAAGTTCCATTGATTATCAAACTGGGTGGCGCGCTGCTGGAAACCGAAGGCGCACTGACCGCTTTTATTGGTGGCATTCAAAGCTTCCTGAAACAATTCCCGCGTCCGCTGGTGCTGGTGCACGGTGGCGGCTGTCTGGTGGATGACCTGCTCAAAGCACTGGGCAAAACCAGTACCAAAAAGAATGGGTTGCGGGTAACTCCTGCGGATCAGATCCCGTATGTGGTAGGCGCTCTGGCGGGTACAGCCAACAAACAAATGATGGCGGAAGCCATTGCTCAGGGTCTCAATCCAGTGGGTTTATCACTGGCGGATGGCGGCCTGTGCGAAGTAACCCAGCTTGATCCTGATTTGGGCAATGTGGGTGACTGCAAACCGAAAAATCCGGCACTGCTGAAAGCGCTGCTGGCTCAAAATTTCCTGCCTGTGATCAGCTCTATCGGTATTACCGCACAAGGTGAGCTGATGAACGTCAATGCGGATCAGGCAGCGATTGCACTGGCTGAGTTGCTGGATGCTGACCTGCTGATGCTGTCAGATGTCGTTGGTATTCTGGATGCCAACAAGCAATTGATCCCGGAATTAGATCCGGCCAAAACTGAACAACTGGTGGCTGACGGTGTCATCACCGATGGTATGGCCGTAAAAGTAAAAGCAGCTTTGCAGGTCTCTGCTGCGATTAAGAAACCGATTGTCGTGGCTAGCTGGCGTGATCCTCAACTGTTAGTGAAGCTGGCTAACGGTGAAGCGGCTGGTACTCGTCTTCAAGCTTAAATAAATGGATTATTAAGGAGCGCAGTGATGCGTCATCTGTTAGATACTACGGAATTCAATAAAGATGAATTACATGCCCTGATCGCCTTAGGTCGGGAAATGAAAGCAAATCCGGCCGCATTCCGTACCGGATTAGCTGGCAAAAATATCGTCACACTGTTTGAAAAACAGTCTCTGCGTACCCGAGTCACGTTTGATATTGGTATCAATCGCCTCGGTGGCCATGCGGTTTATCTGGATCAACAGAATGGCGCGATGGGTCAACGTGAATCAGTCAAAGACTTCGCTGCCAACCTGTCCCGCTGGTGTGATGGGATTGTTGCTCGCGTATTTGACCATAAAACTCTGCAAGGTCTGCGCGAACACGCGACTGTTCCCGTCGTGAACTCACTGTGTAACCTTTACCATCCATGCCAGGCACTGGCTGACTTCATGACCATTGCCGAAAACTACGATGATCTGAGCAAAGTCAAATTGGCTTATCTGGGTGACGGCAACAACGTCGCGCACTCGCTGTTGATCACTGGAGCAATTTTGGGCACCGACGTAACCGTCGTTTCCCCGAAAGGCTCAGGCCCGGATGCGCAAATTTTCAATCTGGCCGCCGATCTGGCACGGAAAACCGGCGCTAAACTGGCTGTCACCGACAACTGCGATGATATTCGTGGTTTTGATGTCGCCTATACTGATACCTGGGTTTCTATGGGGGATAACACCCCAATGGAAGCGGTTATCGATAAGTTCATGCCGTATCAGAACAATCAGGCGCTGCTCGATAGCACCGGTATCCGCCATGTGCTGCACTGCCAACCGGCGCACCGTGAGCTGGAAATTACCTCTGAGGTGATGGATGGCCCAGCTTCACTGATCATGGATGAAGCAGAAAACCGCATGCATATCCAGAATGCGATTCTCTATACTTTAATCAATCAGGCATAATCCTAAGGGAGCCGCAAAAGTGGCTCCTTTTTCTTAGTAGCCTCGTTACACTAAGCATTACCGCAGAATTTAAGAAAGGAACCTGTCATGGCTTTATGGGGTGGACGTTTCAGCCAGGCCGCTGATACCCGATTCAAACAATTCAACGACTCGCTGCGTTTTGACTATCGTCTGGCCGAACAGGATATCGTCGGCTCTATTGGCTGGTCAAAAGCACTGGTCAGCGTCGGTGTACTGACTGCGGACGAGCAAACTAAGCTGGAAGCAGCGCTGTTGGCACTAAAAGCCGAAGTGGAAGCAGACCCTGAACAGATCCTGCAATCTGATGCCGAAGACATTCACTCCTGGGTGGAAGGCAAATTGATCGAACGGGTCGGCGATCTGGGTAAGAAATTACACACCGGCCGTAGCCGTAACGATCAGGTTGCCACTGATCTGAAACTCTGGTGTAAACAGCAAGGCACCATTCTGCTGGAAAGCATTCATGGCTTGCAAACCAAACTGGTTGCAACCGCCCGTCAGTACCAGACCACGACTTTACCTGGCTATACCCACCTGCAACGTGCTCAGCCAGTCACCTTTTCTCACTGGGCTCTGGCTTATGTGGAAATGCTGGATCGTGATTACACTCGCCTGCAGGATGCCCTCAAGCGTCTGAACACTAGTCCGCTGGGCTCTGGTGCACTGGCAGGGACGGCCTATCCGATCGACCGTCAGGCACTGGCACTGGATCTGGGCTTTGAGCGCGCTACTCGTAACAGTCTGGATTCCGTTTCTGATCGTGATCATGCCATCGAACTGATGAGCACTGCTGCGCTGTCGATGATCCATCTGTCGCGTTTCGCTGAAGATCTGATTTTCTATGCATCCGGTGAAGCGGGGTTCATTGAGCTGTCAGATAAAGTCACCTCAGGCTCATCCCTGATGCCACAGAAGAAAAACCCGGATGCGCTGGAACTTATCCGTGGCAAAACTGGCCGTGTGGCCGGGGCACTAAATGGCATGCTGATGACACTGAAAGCCCTGCCTCTGGCCTACAACAAAGACATGCAGGAAGACAAAGAAGGGCTGTTTGACGCACTGGATACCTGGCATGATTGTCTGGATATGGCCCAGCTGGTGCTGGAAGATCTGAAAGTGAACGAACCGGTCACCAAAGCGGCGGCAATGGGCGGTTACTCCAATGCGACTGAACTGGCTGACTATCTGGTTGCGAAAGGCATTCCATTCCGTGAAGCCCACCACATTGTCGGTGAAGCGGTTGTTTATGCCATCGGCCAGCAAAAACCACTGGAAGATCTGAGTATTGTAGAATTCCAGCAGTTCAATGCCGTCATTGCTGATGATGTTTATCCAATCCTGTCTCTAGAGTCCAGGCTGGCGAAGCGCTAGGCGCTGGGTGGAGTCTGTGCCGAACAGATCGCATTTGCACTGCAACAGGCTGAACAGCATCTGACTGCCCGTGTAAAATAAAATGATTTGAGAGAGAAGTGTGCCAGTAAAAGGGGAGCTGTAGCTCCCCTTTTTGTTTCCGATTTGTGCACAAAACCAACAATAAAACTTGCACCCAGATTTCTGTTCCGTATAATACGCCAGCTTGCTAATACCAAGCTGAGCAATATGCTCCGGTGTTCGAGATATTCGGCACCTCATCAGTTCCTCCGATAGGGAGGAAAACTTAGCGAAACAACCTCCGGGTCGGAATAAAACGATCTCGGGCGGTTTTGTTTCATGTTCTTTTTACCATCTGGAGCTCTGGTCCATGCAAAACCAAAGAATCCGTATCCGCCTGAAGGCTTTCGATCATCGTCTGATCGATCAGTCTACTGCGGAAATCGTAGAAACTGCCAAACGCACTGGCGCACAGGTTCGTGGTCCAATTCCACTGCCTACTCGCAAAGAGCGTTTCACTGTACTGATTTCTCCACACGTGAACAAAGATGCTCGTGATCAGTACGAAATCCGCACTCACAAGCGTCTGGTTGATATCGTTGAACCAACAGACAAGACCGTTGACGCTCTGATGCGTCTGGATCTGGCTGCTGGTGTTGACGTCCAGATCAGCTTGGGTTAATTCGGAAAGAGGTTGATAGACAATGACTCTCGGTCTTGTAGGTCGCAAACTGGGCATGACTCGCGTCTTCACTGAAGACGGCGTATCTATTCCAGTGACTGTTATTGAAGTAGAAGCCAACCGTGTTACCCAGCTGAAAACTCTGGAAACTGACGGTTACACCGCTGTTCAGGTAACTACCGGTGTTAAAAAGGCAAGCCGCCTGACTAAAGCTGAAGCAGGTCACTTTGCTAAAGCAGAAGTAGAAGCAGGCCGCGGTCTGTGGGAATTCCGTCTGAATGACGGCGAAGGTGCTGACCTGAAAGTTGGCTCTGAGCTGAAAGTAGACATTTTCGCTGACGTTAAAAAAGCAGACGTTACTGGTATCTCTAAAGGTAAAGGCTTTGCCGGTACCGTTAAGCGCTGGAACTTCCGCACCCAGGACATGACCCATGGTAACTCCCGTTCACATCGTGTACCGGGTTCTATCGGTCAGAACCAGTCTCCGGGTAAAGTGTTCAAAGGCAAGAAAATGGCTGGCCACATGGGTAACGAACGTGTAACCGTTCAGAGCCTGGATATCGTGCGCGTTGATGTTGAACGTAACCTGCTGCTCATTAAAGGTGCAGTTCCAGGTGCGACCAACGGCGACGTGATCGTCAAGCCTGCCGTTAAAGCGTAACGTCTGAGGAGATAGTAATGGAATTGGTATTGAAAGACGCGCAGAGCGCTCTTCAGGTTTCCGAAACTACCTTCGGTCGTGAGTTCAACGAAGCTCTGGTTCACCAGGTAGTCGTTGCTTATGCTGCTGCTGCCCGTCAGGGTACGCGCGCGCAGAAGACTCGCTCTGAAGTGTCTGGCGGCGGTAAAAAACCGTGGCGTCAGAAGGGTACTGGTCGTGCCCGTGCTGGTACTATCCGCTCTCCAATTTGGCGTGGCGGTGGAGTGACATTTGCGGCTAAACCGCAAGATCACAGCCAGAAAGTAAACCGTAAAATGTACCGTGGTGCGATCCAAAGCATCCTGTCTGAACTGGTTCGCCAGGAACGTCTGGTAGTTGTAGAGAAATTTGGTGTTGAAGCTCCTAAAACTAAAGAGCTGCTGACCAAACTGCAAGCACTGGATCTGAAAGACGTGCTGATCGTTACCCCAGAAGTTGAAGAAAATCTGTTCCTGGCTGCACGCAACCTGTACAAGGTTGATGTACGTGATGTGACAGGTATTGATCCGGTTAGCCTGATCGCCTTCGACAAGGTACTGATGACTGCTGATGCAGTGAAGCAAATCGAGGAGATGCTGGCATGATCCGTGAAGAGCGTCTACTGAAAGTTCTGAAGGCTCCGCACATCTCTGAAAAGAGCACAATGGTAGCTGAAAAGCTGAACACAATCGTGTTCAAGATTGCTACTGATGCGACTAAAGCGGAAGTCAAAGCGGCAGTTGAAAAACTGTTCGAAGTTAAGGTTGAAGCTGTTCGTACCCTGAACGTTGCTGGTAAGACCAAACGTACTGGTGCACGCATGGGCCGTCGTTCCGATTGGAAAAAAGCCTACGTGACACTGGTTGAAGGTCAAGACATCGACTTCGTTGGCGGCGCTGCCGAGTAAGAGGAATTTAAAAAATGGCAATCGTAAAATGTAAGCCTACCTCTCCGGGCCGTCGTCACGTCGTTAAGATCGTTACACCGGAGCTGCATAAAGGTAAACCGTTTGCTGGCCTGCTGGAAGAAAAACGTAAAACTGGCGGTCGTAACAACAACGGTCGTATCACTACCCGTCATATCGGTGGTGGTCACAAACAGCACTATCGTCTGATTGCTGTCTCTTA
>SSEX01000058.1 GCA_008015085.1 Tolumonas sp.
CTTCTGAAGAGATGGCGCACATAGCCAGACTCACCTTTTTACTAACAGAAGATGCCAAATACGGTGGTGTGCAACCGTTTCGGACTTACAACGGGATGCGTTATCAAGGCGGATTCAGTGATCATCTGCCAGTGTACCTTGACCTAAAGGTAAAAACTCAATTCTAGAAGAGAAGCGAAGATTGTCATTAAAAAACGGGGCAATCTAATTCTTAGACCGCACCGTTTTAAGTTATACAATAATAATTCAAAATTATCCGTTTACCTTTTTATAATCTTCCAGGAACTTAGCCAAACCGGCATCCGTTAGCGGATGATTGAGCAAACCTTTAATGGCACTCAGCGGACAAGTTGCAACGTCGGCACCTGCTTGCACGCACTCAATAATATGTTTGGTGTTGCGAATAGAAGCTGCCAGCACCTGAGTGGTATATCCATAATACCGGTACATTTCAACAATCTGAGCAACAAGCGCAATTCCATCTTCACTGATATCATCGAGTCTGCCTACGAACGGTGAAACGTAAGTAGCGCCTGCCTTAGCAGCCAATAAAGCCTGTCCAACGGAAAAGACCAAAGTACAATTCGTTCGGATGCCGTGCTCGGTAAAATACTTAATAGCCTTAATGCCCTCCGCAATGCAGGGAACCTTTACTACGATATGAGGATTAAGAGCAGCCAGTTCAAGTCCTTCTTTAATCATGCCTTCGTAATCAGTAGCAATTACCTCAGCACTCACATCACCTTGTACTATGTTGCATATTTCGACATAATGTGCACGTTGATTTTCAACCCCTTTGATACCCTCTTTAGCCATTAAAGAAGGATTCGTTGTTACTCCGTCAAGAACTCCCATATCGTGGGCTTCTTGTATCTGACTCAGATTAGCCGTATCAATAAAAAACTTCATGATATATTGATTTAAAAATTAAACACTAATTATATCATGTAACAGTCTTGAGAAGAACTTGTTCACCAAAAAAGTCCTTATTGAGCGTCAAGCTTTTAACGAGACTTCTTCAATACCAACCTGTTTGTAATGTTTGCAGGCAGTTCATTTTCATAGTGAGTAACCATAATCAAGGTTTTATTCTGGCGCCGGCAAAAGGCTTCAATAATCTTTTTCACCCTTTTACGATTAAAGGTATCTAACCCATGAAGAGGTTCATCCAGAATCAACAGTTCGGGGTCTTTCACGAAAGCTCTTGCCAGCAAGGCCAGCCGCTGTTCGCCGGAAGATATTTGCAGAAACATCTTGTCTTTTAACGAAGAGATTCCAAACACCTGCATCCACCATTCGCAAATAGCCATTTGCTCGGGCAGGGGACGTTTATACAATCCGATGGAATCATGCAATCCCGACGCAACGATTTCAATAACCGGCAAGTTTTTCAAATAAGCCCGATGCATTTCGGGTGACACATAACCAATGTGTTTCTTGATTTCCCAAATGCTCTCTCCCGTTCCTCTTTTCCGACCGAAAAGACTGATATCACAAGCGTACGACTGTGGGTTATCGGCACAAACCAGACTTAAAAGTGTGGATTTCCCGGAACCATTTTCACCACTTAAAGCCCATTTCTCACCCAAGTTGACCACCCAGTCGAGCTCCTTCAAAATGGTACGGTCTCCATAACGAATGCTCACTCCATTGAGTTTCACCACTTCGGCCGATTCGTAATGCGTGCGTTGGTAAGGCAAATCAAGAATAGCTTGTTGCACTTCACTGCAATCATCTTCCGAAAGATGCAGACTCAGCCCATTGAGGTAGTCCGTGCGCGTTTGCTTTTCCCCCACATTTCCATGAAAGACGGGAAGCACATGAGTAATAAAATCGGGCACATCGTCGACCATGGAAAGCACCAGAACAATTTGTAAATCAGACAGGCGGGTGACACGTTTCAGCAAATCGTGAAGCAGCTCACGTGCCGATGCATCCAAACCGATAAAAGGATTATCCATTAGTAATACCCGCGGTGAAGTAAGCAAGGTTTTAGTTAGCTGGAACTTACGCAACTCACCGCTCGACAGCAAAATAATTTTCTTATCGAGCAACGATTCCATATTGAATAAAGCAAAAAGCTCTTCTTTTAGCGCCACATTGTCCGTCTCACCCAGCAAATCGCCCACTGTCGGCGCATCTTCCTGATCATGTGCATTCCATCTTTGCTGATAATAGTAATTGGCATCGGCGGCACCATACGAATCACGAAAAGTGATGTACTTCACATTGTCGTAAACCGTCTGCGTATCCGACGGTGAAAAATCATACGAAACAGAACCTTCCTTCAACGGATATTTCCCCAAAAGGGTGTCAATAAGCAAGCTTTTACCGGCACCATTGGGGCCTACAACGGCAAGATGCTCGCCTTGCAACAAAGAAAAGTCAATCGGTTTGGCCAAACGTACAAGCAGATTACGGGCAACGCCCTGATGCATGGATATGATATCGTGTTTCATGATTTTTGATGTCTATCGGATAAATATTTGCAAAAATAGATAAATGAGGAGTCATATTCAAAGAAACATCGTGCCAAAATTCATACCTTTGCGTAATAAGTAACACCTGAGACGATGAAGTACAAACTATTAGTTCTTGATGTTGACGGGACTCTTCTCAACAAAGAGAAGGAGATTAGCCCCCGTACTCTCTCCACATTGCTTAAAATACAGCAAATGGGAGTTCGAATCGTATTGGCATCGGGCCGACCTACATTCGGAATCAGGCCAATTGCCTTAAAGTTGGAGCTCGATAAAAACGATGGCTTCATACTTTCTTATAACGGCGGACAAATTATCAGTATGCAAAAGGAGGAGTTGTTGTTTGAAAAACGCATCAATCCCGAAATGCTTGCGTACTTGGAGAAGAAAGCTACAGAAAGCGGATTCGATGTCTTTACGTATCATCAAGATAAGATTTACACCAATAATCCGTTCAACGAATACATTACCCGCGAAGCCCATATCAACCGGATGGGCGTTTTGAGTTTCGAGCATCTGGCACCGCACATTGACTTCGCACCCTGTAAGTTCATGATTGCCGGTAAGAGGGAAGATCATCTCATCAAACTGGAACAGCATTGGAAAAAGCGTTTGAACGGGGTTTTAGATGTCTTTCGTTCCGAGCCTTATTTCCTGGAAGTGGTTCCTAATTTCATTGATAAAGCCAACACCTTGGGGGTGCTGTTAGAGAAACTGTCCGTTAAGCCCGAAGAAATAATGGCGATAGGCGACGGCGTGTGTGACTTCTCCATGATTCAGCTGGCCGGATTAGGCGTAGCAATGGGAAATGCTCAAGATTCGGTGAAGGCCTGCGCGGATATTGTAACCACCTCCAACGACGAAGACGGCGTGGCACTAGCTGTTGAGAATAACATTCTGGCCGAAATTCATCCGTCGGAAATTCCTCTAGATGAACTAAACGCCCGGGCACGCCACGCTCTGATGGGCAATTTGGGGATTCAATACACGTATGCATCCGACAAACGAATTGAGGCTACCATGCCGGTTGACGAGCGAACGCGCCAGCCTTTTGGCATTTTGCACGGCGGAGCAACGCTCGCTTTAGCTGAAACCGTAGCCGGACTGGGTTCCATGATTCTCTGCAACCCCGACGAGTTTGTTGTGGGAATGCAAGTCAGCGGAAACCACATATCATCCGCTCACGAAGGCGATACGGTGAGGGCTGTAGGCACCATCATTCATAAAGGACGTTCCTCGCATATTTGGAATGTGGATGTATTTACGTCGACCGACAAGCTGGTATCGTCCGTACGTGTAGTTAACAGCATACTTAAAAAAAGATGAGCCCAAAAGAAAAATTATACGGTGATATTATAGATAGCTTGGCCAACCGGAACATAAGCTTTGCCCTGTATCGGGCGCCCGAAGATAAGAATGTTCACTTCTTGGCACAAACCACCGGCCACATCCGGACGTTTTACGACCTGAAGGAACTGAACGGAGAGCAAGGTTTTGTCATAGCTCCCTTTCATTCGGGCAGCAATAAGCCCATTGTTCTCATTCAACCGGATTGTTTGGAGCTTGAGAAACTAGCAGCCACTCCTTGTGAGCCATTGAACGAACTCGATGATGCTTTCGAAGAAAACAACCGAGACGCTTTAAAAGAAGAATACACCCGGAAATTTCACGCTTTTGTGCAACCGCTGCAGGAGAAGGAGTTCGACAAGTTGGTGCTATCTCGTTCAACAACCTTGAGGAGAGAAGCTACTTTTTCTCCGGCTGCTGCCTTCTTCCGGGCAAGCAAACGATACACACATTCTTATGTGTATCTTTGTTACACACCGCAAACAGGCATGTGGCTGGGCAGTACTCCCGAAATCATTCTGTCGGGCGAGCAAGGTTCGTGGAGCACCACCGCCCTGGCCGGAACGCAATCCTTGCATCAAGGAGAATTGCCCATTAACTGGGACAGCAAAAACAAAAAGGAACAGCAATTGGTCGCTTCTTACATACGAAGACAACTTCAAACGTTACACATTCAGCCCACGGAGAAAGGTCCTTATGCCGTTCGTGCCGGAGAGCTTGCTCACCTGAAAACCGACTTCCACTTCGCTCTCCGAGAAACAAATTCATTGGGCGATATGTTAAAGTTATTGCATCCCACTCCGGCAGTGTGCGGCTTGCCCAAAGAGAAGGCATATCGGTTTATCTTAAGTCAGGAAGGGTACGACCGTAGTTATTATTCGGGCTTCATTGGTAACCTGAACCCTTCGGGCAGAACTGATTTATACGTAAACTTACGATGCATGCACATCGGCAAGGAACAGCTAACGCTGTATGCCGGCGGCGAACTGCTACCCACTTCGAAGTTAGCCGACGAATGGAACGAAACGGAAAAGAAGCTGCAAACCATGCTGGCCATTACTAACAACTGAAAATAACAACCTATGTACTCCGATAAAAAGAACATCCTTCAACTGGTAGCGCTTCTGAAAGCGCACGGCGTAACGAAAATAGTATTGTGCCCCGGCAGCCGTAACGCACCCATCATTCACACGTTGGTTACGCATCCGGATTTCACCTGTTATTCAATGACTGATGAGCGAAGTGCGGGCTTTTTCGCTATCGGACTGGCGCTGCATGGCGGTCAGCCGGCAGCGGTATGCTGTACTTCGGGTACGGCGTTGCTAAACCTGCATCCGGCTGTGGCCGAGGCTTTTTATCAGCAGGTGCCGCTGGTTGTTATATCGGCCGACCGCCCCGCGGCATGGATCGGACAAATGGACGGGCAAACGTTGCCTCAACCGGGTGTGTTCCAATCGCTCGTGAAGAAATCGGTTAACTTACCGGAGATACATACGGAGGAAGACGAATGGTATTGCAACCGACTGATCAACGAGGCGCTTCTGGAAGTAAACCATCACGGTAAAGGACCGGTACACATCAACGTGCCTCTGGCGGAACCTCTGTTCCAATTTACCACCGAAACATTGCCCGAAGTACGCGTAATGACCCGCTACCAAGGGTTGAACGTGTACGACCGCGACTACAACGACCTCATTGAGCGGCTGAACAAATACAAGAAACGAATGGTTATTGTGGGACAAATGAGCCTGATTTATCTGTTTGAAAAGAAATATTCCAAGCCTCTTTATAAACAGTTTACATGGCTCACCGAGCACATAGGCAACCAAACCGTACCGGGCATTCCCATCAAGAACTTTGATGCCGCACTGTATGCCATGGATGAAGAGACACAAGAAAAAATGGTGCCCGAACTGGTGATTACCTACGGCGGACATATTGTTTCCAAGCGTCTGAAGAAATACCTTCGGGAACATCCGCCCGTGGAGCATTGGCACGTATCGGCAGACGGTTCGGTAACCGATTTATATGGTTCGCTCACTACCATCATCGAAATGGACCCGTTTGAGTTTCTGGAGAAGATTGCTTTTCTGCTCGAAAACAACACACCCGATTATCCGCGGCTATGGGAAAACTATTGCAAAGACATACCACTGCCCCAGTTCCCCTACTCGGAAATGTCGGCTATTGGGAGCCTCATCGGTTCCTTGCCTCTGCAATGTGCGCTGCATTTGGCTAACAGTTCGGTCATTCGTTATGCCCAGCTATTCCCGGTATCAAACAGCATTGAAGTATGTTGTAATCGCGGAACAAACGGAATAGAAGGATCATTGTCTACCGCCATCGGCTATGCAGTGGCCTCGGAGAAGCTAAACTTTATCGTTATCGGAGACCTTAGTTTCTTTTACGACATGAATGCCATCTGGAACCGGAACATTGGGAACAACATCCGCATCATGCTGCTCAATAATGGTGGAGGCGAAATTTTCAACACACTGCCCGGACTGGAAATGTCGGGACGCTCGCATCAGTTCATTACTGCTGTGCACACCACATCCGCCAAAGGATGGGCAGAGGAAAGAGGTTTTCTTTACCTTCGGGCGGAAGATGAAACTCAGCTGGAGGAAGCCATGAAAACCTTCACTCAGCCCGAGATGCTGACACAACCTCTCTTAATGGAAGTTTTTACCAACAAGAATAAAGACTCCCGCATACTAAAAGACTATTATCACCAACTAAAAAAATAAATATATGAGTACATCTAGAGAATGGACTACCATCAAAGAATACGAAGAGATTCTGTTTGACTATTATAACGGAATTGCCCGCATCACCATCAACCGCGAGCGTTACCGCAATGCCTTTACGCCCACAACGACCGGTGAAATGAGTGATGCTTTGCGCATCTGCCGTGAAGAAGCCGACATTTGGGTGGTTGTCATTACCGGTGCAGGCGACAAAGCGTTCTGCTCGGGTGGCGATCAAAATGTGAAAGGAAGAGGCGGATACATCGGTAAGGACGGGGTTCCTCGCCTCAGCGTGCTCGATGTGCAAAAGCAAATTCGCTCCATCCCCAAGCCGGTCATTGCCGCTGTTAACGGATATGCTATTGGTGGCGGACATGTGTTGCACGTGGTTTGTGACCTTTCCATCGCATCGGAGAATGCCATCTTCGGACAAACAGGACCTCGCGTGGGGAGCTTTGATGCCGGATTCGGTTCTTCTTACCTGGCACGTGTGGTAGGACAAAAGAAAGCCCGTGAAATTTGGTTCCTCTGTCGCCAATACAATGCGCAAGATGCGTTGAACATGGGCTTGGTCAACAAAGTGGTTCCGCTGGAACAACTCGAAGATGAATACGTACAGTGGGCAGAAGAAATGATGTTGCTTAGTCCGCTGGCCCTGCGCATGATTAAAGCCGGTTTGAACGCCGAGCTGGATGGTCAGGCCGGTATTCAGGAATTGGCAGGCGATGCCACCATGCTTTATTATTTGACGGACGAAGCACAAGAAGGGAAAAACGCTTTCCTCGAGAAACGGAAACCCGACTTCAAGAAGTTCCCCAAATTACCTTAATCAATTCCCGAATCTAACTGTTTCGTGATGTATAACATTCAAATAACTCCCCGCCTGCTGCACTTCAAACAGCCGGCGGGGACTTCAAGAGGCGTTTACAACACCCGCAAAGTGTGGTACATAGAAATTTCTTCTATGGAAAACCCTTCCATAAAAGGCATAGGCGAATGTGCACCCCTGCCCAACTTAAGTTGTGACGACGTTCCCCAGTACGAAGAGGTACTACAACAGGCATGCAGCAGAGTAGCCCGAGAAGGCAACATCCCAACCGAATCGTTGCGCAATTATCCATCCATCTTGTTCGGATTAGAAACCGCTCTGCGTCATTATGAAACAGGAAGTCTGGCTTTATGGGACACTCCTTTTTCACGAGGCGAAGCGGGTATTCCCATCAACGGACTGATATGGATGGGAAACTTCGAGGAAATGTACCGGCAAATCGAAGCTAAAATGGAGGCCGGTTACCGCTGCATCAAGTTAAAGATTGGTGCCATTGACTTCGATGCGGAGCTAACACTGCTGAAACACATACGCTCTCGCTTCAGTGTAAAGGATATCGAGTTGCGCGTTGATGCCAACGGAGCTTTCTCACCCGCAGAAGCCATGCATAAACTCGACGCATTGTCTAAGTTAGATTTGCATTCCATTGAGCAACCCATACGGGCGGGACAATGGGAGGAAATGGCCCGGTTAACAGCCCGCACGCCCCTGCCCATCGCACTCGATGAAGAACTGATAGGGCACAACACACCTGAAATTAAGCAAGAACTTCTTTCAGCCATTCGTCCGCAATACATCATTTTGAAACCTTCTCTGCACGGAGGCATCTGCGGCAGCAATGAGTGGATTGCAGAAGCCGAAAAGCAAAACATTGGCTGGTGGGTAACCTCGGCACTTGAATCGAACATCGGGCTCAACGCCATTGCTCAATGGTGCGCCACGCTACACAATGCGTTGCCTCAGGGCTTGGGAACCGGGCAACTATTTACCGATAACATTGACCTACCGCTTGAAATCCGAAAAGATTGCTTGTGGTTTTGCGCTGAAAAGCCATGATTACAGAAGAAAGAACACAGTCCATTACACTGAACGGCATTACGTACAATGCCCAGGAAATCAAAGAATTGAACCAATCGGTTACGGACGAGCCACCTGTCATCCTCAGAGACCTGTATGCTTTTCTTGACGACTGGTATTCGCCCTCACCTACCCTGGTTGTGCACACATCGGGCTCAACAGGAACGCCCAAACCAATCACTGTATTGAAAGAGCAGATGATAAAGAGCGCGCAGCTGACTTGCGATTATTTGCAATTAAGGCGGGGAGACACCGCTTTGCTATGCATGCCTCTGCAATACATTGCCGGCAAAATGATGGTAGTGCGGGCACTGGTAGCGGGTTTGAATCTGCTGATCAGAGAACCTTCCGGGCACCCGTTGGCGCATCTTCACTCCCCTTTGCGTTTTGCTGCTATGATACCGCTGCAAGTGTACAACTCACTTCAAAACCCGGCCGAGCGACAAGCTTTGTGCGGCATCGAACAACTCATTATTGGTGGCGGAGCCATTAACTCTACTCTGGAAGAAGAAATAAAAACATTACCGGGGGCGGTTTATTCAACCTATGGAATGACCGAAACCCTATCGCACATTGCCCTGCGACGCCTAAACGGTCCCAATGCCTCATCACATTACCAACCTTTTGAACAAGTGAAGTTGTCCTTATCCGACCAAGGGACTTTGGTTATTGATGCACCTTCTGTATGCGCAGAACAGCTTGTGACCAATGATGTAGCCCGTATTTTCGACGACGGA
>SSEX01000057.1 GCA_008015085.1 Tolumonas sp.
GTTTGATATCGTATTCGCCAGATTCAGGGGCTACCAGCATACCTTTCCATTCCACTTTAGTGTGTGCAGGTAATGCTTTGTCGGTGCCAGTAAGATCAATATTGGCAACCGAAATTTGATTATCTTTCAACTTACGGGTTAAACCTGTTTTACCATCAACTGTTTTTAATGCGGTCATCGGAATGGCTACGCCATCCAAATCAATACCCAGTACTGCAGCAGGTTCTTGACCAGCAGCATGAGTTAAAGCCTGTAGCGGAGAAATCGCTTTCTTCGCTTTAACATGTGAACTACCACCACCACCAATCACCGGCACTTGCGCTGTCGGGCCGATGATGAGTAGATCGTGTAAGTCAGTATCTGAAAGTGGTAATACAGCATGCTGATTTTTCAGCAACACAGCACCTTCTTGAGCAGTTTTTAATGCCAGCACTGAATGAGCTGACGCAACATCATCCATTTTTGCTCGGGCAGGCATGCTACCATCGAGCATATGGAATTGTTCCATCTGAGAAAGAATACGGGCAACAGACTGATCAACATAAGAAACCGGAATGTCACCTTTTTGCACAGCTTGTTTCAGTGGTTCACCAAAGAATGCACCTGTAGGCATTTCTACATCTAGTCCTGCCTTGATAGGTGCAGGAACCGCTTTTCCTTCAAACTGAGTGGCATACCAGTCAGTCATAACAAAGCCCTTGTATCCCCATTGTTCCCGCAGAATTTGATTTAACAATTCAGGATTCGCACAGCTGTATTCCGTATTTTTGCCATCAATAGCTAAGCGGTTATACGAACACATGAAGGAAGCAACATTGGCTTTCACCGCTTGTTCAAATGCAGGTAAGTAGATTTCATGCAACGTCCGCTCATCAACAACGGAAACTCCCGTACCTCGATCGGTTTCCTGATTGTTGACAGCAAAATGCTTAACCGTTGCCATCAGGCCTTTATCCTGAATACCTTTGATTTCTGAGGAAACCAGCTTACCGGCCAGAAAAGGATCTTCCCCCAATGTTTCAAAATTACGTCCAGCCTGTGGCGTTCTGACTATATTCACCATCGGTGATAACAGAATGTCCTGATCCAGCGCACGTGCCTCGACCCCAATCACGTTGCCGTATTGTTCCGCTAAAGCAGGATCAAAACTGGCCGCCAGTGCAACCGGTGAAGGCATCGCCGTAGCTAAATGCATCGGGTGCCGAGCTCCTGCCGGGCCATCCGTCAGGCGTAATGCTGGTATCCCCAGTCGCTTCAGGCCAGGAATAAACCCAACAGCCGCTTTATTTTCAGGATCATGCTGATTAGACATGTCAAACCCTTGCACCGTGCCATGCAAAAAGCTGATTTTTTCATCCAGAGTCATTTGATTAATGAGAAAACTAACTTTATCGGATACAGGATTTGTATGAGCAATGACAGATTGATTAGTAAGCGTAATTAATGCAGTGACAGCCAGCGCAATAGCGTTTTGTTTAAATGTATTTTGCTTTTTCATTCTTATGGAAACCCTGGTAAATGACTGTTGTAGAATATTCATTCTATAATTGCAGAAATTGAAACCGGTTTCATGATTTGGCGCAAAAATTTGAATGCTGAGTAATTAGCTTCACCTCAATCTGTTAAGTAGTTCACAACTTACACGCTGTAGAATCCGGAGCAGCCCGTCTTATCCCTAATCAGGTGTAGCTCATTAATCACTCAGGCTTATTATGATGGGGCTTCATCTTCAGATAGCGTTCCCGGAAAATCATGAACCATTGTTGTAATGTCTCAGAAGCAACCAGGTCGCCTTGTTGCTGCAATAAGCAAGTTGCAACCTCCGCTGTGCACAGATGGTTATCGTGTGCTGCAACTCGCAACCGATAGGCTGACAGCGTTTCTGGCTGAACAGAAATTACCGGGAACTTGTCCAGATACGGGCTTTTACGGAACATCTTCCGTGCTTCAGTCCACGTTCCGTCCAAAAGAACATAGAGTGGACGTTTTGCTAAGCTGCTTGTTGATGACAAGACAGTTCGAACATCTTCATCCCGAACATAACTTTCGGGAAAAACAATGACCGGAGAATAGGCAGGATCATTCAGTAGCTTCAGCAATGTTTCATCAGGGTTTGTTCTCGACCACAGAAATGCATGTGTATGTTCCGGAAAAACGTCTGCAATCAACCGGCCTGTATTTGACGGTTTCATAGGTTCAGTGTCATACATCAGCAAGCAAAAATCTGAGGCCGGTAATCCATGAGGCATCAACTCGCAGGCGCAGTACACTTCAGGTAACCCACATCCCTCACACCTGACAATGGAACCGCCTCTGGCCTGAAATGGCCGAGTGGACATAGCAATACGTTCTCTTCGAAGACGTTGAAAAGCATTCATTTGAGATTAGCCAGAAAAATAAAAGGGGTAACCTTTCGGTTACCCCAAAAAACGAGGCACTGACAATATCAGCAAAAAGAAAGCCCGTTCAACTGGTTTTTAGTGGGGGTGAATCACCTGAACCACTTGAGGGCAACAACACAAAACAACAAAGGAAACACGACGAAAAAGCGAGGGCTTATTCAATGGATGTATTTTTGATCTTTATAGAACAAATGTCCAGCACGTTTTGTAATTTATTTACGCAAAATCAGCCTTGCCTTGGTTAATTACTATACTTATTTTAATTTTTTATTGTCTTAGATCATTTTTCACCAATGATTAATATTGTTTTAATTTCATTTATGTAACGAAATTACAGAATTACGTTATCTGAGCTTTGATGAAGATGTGGGTTTGTTGTCTCTGTCGGGTATAATGATTCTTGTCTATTGCAAAGGAATTAAATCTAAGTGACAGAACTAGCTGCAGAAGCCCTTCTCCCCGACTTCCTTGATTTGTCGTGTGAAAAATTATCCGCTGTTGAACCGGTTAGTTTTGCTGAAACGCAGGAACGCGCCTCATCAGCCATTTTGCGTCTGAATACAGCAAGTCAAAGCTGCCCTTCTTTATTACTAAGCGGCTATCCAGGCGTTAATTATGAAAAAGTGATTATCGATCTGATTGATGATTGCCCTGCTCCGTACAACAACAGCTTTGATTTGTGTTACACAGAAAATCTGAGTAATCCGTTCCGGCCAATCTGGTTGAAACTGAAGGCCGGCAGCGGGATCGAGTTCTGTGAATTGCTGGATGATCTTTTTAAACTATTACGCCTGCATTTGGATGCGGAAGAAGTTGTCAAAAAAATCCTTAAAAAACAGGATAATGATGAAAAACTTGCAGGATATCTGACAGAGCTTTCAGCTCATGTCGCACAGGATGGAACATTCACTCATCCTGTATTGATGAATCTGATGATTCACCAAACCCAGCAGCAGCCACCAGTCATCTACGCGCGAGACCTGACATGGCGCTCATTGTTTGGTGCTATTAACTATGTTACTGAGCAAGGTAGTGTCTACAGTAACCATCATTTGCTGGAGCCCGGTTTACTACGCGAAGCCAACGGCGGTTATCTGATCATCCCGGTTGATGAACTTTTGATGAAGCCACAACTGTGGTTCAAATTACACAATGCACTTACTACTGGTTATCTGGATTGGTCAACCGCAGAAGACACTCCGCCACCGACCCCATTTTTTCAGCCGGAAGCCACACCATTAGATATTAAACTCATTTTGGTTGGTGATCGGATTTCCATAGCCGAGTTCAATCTGCTGGATAATGAGTTCGCTGAAAAAACATTCCTGAGAACAGATCTGGTTACGGAATTCCCCTATGATGAAGATTCTCATAACCTGTTCATCGGTTTACTGAGTCATATTCACCATCACTGGCAATTACTTGATTTCGATGCATCAGCGATCAAAGAGCTGATGCGTTTTTCCTGTCGTCTCTGTGAACACCAACAGATCCTGTCTTTCGCTGAAAATCAGTTAGTCGCATTGATGCAGCTCGCCAACAGTATTGCCAAAGAACAAGGTAATGAGCTGGTGTCTGTACAACATATCAAAGCAGCTCTGGCAGAACAGGAACACCGCCTTAATTACATTGTTGAGCAATCAGATCAAGGCATTGTTGATGAACAGATCCTTTTGCAAACTGAAGGTGAAGTTGTCGGGCAAATCAATGGGCTGTCGGTTATACAGATTATGGGGCACCCATATGACTTCGGTGAACCTGTACGTCTGACTGCAACGGTGCACATGGGGGATGGCGATGTATCTGACATTGAGCGGAAAGCAGAACTGGCTGGCCATATTCATGCTAAAGCTATGATGATCATCCATGGGTATCTTTCTACATTGTTCGGTGCGGAAAACCCTTCACCGTTATCTGCAAATCTGGTGTTTGAACAATCTTATAGTGAGATTGACGGTGACAGTGCTGCCCTGACAGGCCTCTGTGCCTTACTGTCTGCACTGGCAAAACAGCCCATCTATCAGCATTTGGCAGTTACCGGAGCGGTTGACCAATTCGGTAATGTTCAGCCAGTTGGCGGATTAAATGAAAAGATTGAAGGCTTCTTCCGGGTTTGTTCAATTCAGGGATTAAATGGTAAACAAGGCGTAGTGATCCCCGCATCAAATCAGCTTCAGCTAATTCTGTCTGATGAAGTCATTGAGGCGGTTAAAAACGGGCAATTCCATATTTATCCGGTCAGCCATGTGGAAGAAGCAGTTGAATTACTGATGGGCTGCCCAGCCGGCTCAATTGACGATGATCAAACACTTTTTGGTCGTATCAGAGAACGATTAGACGATTTAAATGGTTCTGCAGGGAGAAATGGGCTCTTCAGCACACTTTTCCGCAGATTACACTCACTGGTTGGACTTGCTTAGTTGGCTCAGGTTGGGTAGATTCTCCAGTTCAAAATTGACTATAAGGATTTAAGAAGCGTGTCAGCAGAAATGACCAATACTCCTAAAGCATCCCTGTGTGATCAGGGTCGTAACAGTTTCACCAAAGAAGACCTGCTGGCTTGCAGCCGTGGTGAATTATTCGGTGAAGGCAACAGCCAGTTACCAGCACCTAACATGCTGATGATGGATCGCATTGCTAAAATTACTGACACTGACGGTGCTTTTGAGAAAGGCGAAATTATCGCTGAGCTGGATATCACGCCGGATCTGTGGTTCTTTGACTGCCACTTCCCTGGTGACCCAGTAATGCCAGGCTGCCTAGGTCTGGATGCGATGTGGCAGCTGGTAGGTTTCTTCCTTGGTTGGAAAGGCGGTCCGGGTAAAGGACGCGCATTAGGCGTTGGCGAAGTTAAATTCACCGGCCAGATCCTGCCAGGTGCGAAAAAAGTCACTTATAAAATTCAGATGAAACGCGTGATCATGCGTAAATTGATTATGGGTATTGCTGATGGTGTTGTTGAGGTAGATGGTCGTCCAATCTACTCTGCAACAGACCTGAAAGTAGGCCTGTTCCAGGATACCTCTTCTTTCTAAGTCATCAGAAAGATGTAAATAAAAAGGCTCACAGTTGTGAGCCTTTTTATCTTGAATTCGTGATTAATTAACCATATATCCCTGAGCACGCTCATCAATAGCGTCTCGCCAGCCACCCAGCCAATAGCCTCTTGCATCTATACATTGATAAGGACAGACCTCTTTAGAACGCCCAGCTAAACCAGCCTGGTACCCTTTAGTACGCGCTCTTTCCAAACGATCTCTTTTCTGTCTCTTCATACTAATTGATCCTCTTTTCCACAATGAAAAAAGACGACAGATTTGTACTTCTGTCGTCTTATTTGATATCGGATTTGACCACTAAGATCAATAGAAGATCGCTAGTTTTTTGTGCTGAAACCCAATTTAAGAATACTAACGTGACAATCTTATGATGGTTTCTTTACAAATCGGCGATATTGACCTACCAATGCGGCACCAGCCATGGCAAGCAAACCAAAGACGCCAAAACTACCACCACCACTGCTGCCACTACTTGCACCATAATCAAATATTGGTAGTTGGTTGCTGACAACATAGGATGAAGGAACATCACCATTACTAGCAAAAGCAGTCGAACTCGAAACCTTCAATTTAACTACTACGTTAGTACCATTACTCAGTGTTGACCAGTTATCATAGCTACTGAATCGGCGAGCGGAGGCTAAAATGGTGCCATCATCCAGAATATCATTCGCGTATTCAATGTAATAATAGTAGCCATTCTGAGAACATGAGGATGCGCTGCCGCATATCAAATCATTGAGTGCATAGCGATTGCCAGTTGTAATGTTATATAGGAATGCTTCCTGTAAACGAGGTACAGAACCAATCACCGTATCGGTGGTAGTGCTACGTTCGTCGGTCCAACCTACAACCTGATTGTTGTTGTTTATCGCAGCTCCTTCTGAATCAATACCTTCAGAGGAAATGATTTCAGAGCTTACGATAGAAACAGAACCTGAGTTGTATTTTGCAACAAACATCTTAGTTGGATAATTCCGGGACTCTTTCAGTCGATAGCTACGGTTACCGATGATATAACCATTCTCATTTATTCCAACAGCCCAGCCATTATCGTAGTAATAGTCACTATCAGTGCCTGGGTTATCGCTGTTGTTACTGAAAATCCGACCCGTTGCCGGAGCTGCTGTCAAAGAACCATCACCCAGGTTCCAGAAAGTAGCCAGATTTTTCGGTCGGCGTGTTGTTGAATTTAAGGTATTACCCCAAGTGGCTGAATAACCTACAGCAATATATTCATCGCCAACCTTAGTTATACCCAATGCGCCAGCAGTATAAGGATAATCGGAATCTTCGGCAGTGTAATAAGATGTAGCTAATTGTTTATTCGCTACCCCAGACGACGCGTTAACCAGCCAGAAGCCCGCCTGAGTGGTATATCCCGGACAATATGCACTATATGAATCAATATCTGAACCGTTATAGCAGTAGTTATATGCCGTTGATTTCTTATTCCCTGCAGTACCTATGACCAGATAATCTGAACCGACCGGGATAATGTCATAGGCTGAAGCAAATGCATAATCTGCCCCATCCGTTACATCGACTGATGAACCTGCAATGGTTGCAACGGCTTTCCGTTTATGATCAGAAAGAAGAACATACCCGACTGAGTCGATTTCGCTATCATCATGGCTATAACGGGTAATAATACCTTCTGATTCAGAAGATACGGCTTTGGTTATTGAACCAGATGCAACGCCAGTTGCAACAATATTGTATGTCTGTGCAGTGTTCGCACTTAAATCAGAAAACCATTGGGAAGCAGTGTTACTGTTATCGGCATAAGCGTCGCAAGTTGTAGACGACAAAACACTAGAGCAATAAGTCA
>SSEX01000078.1 GCA_008015085.1 Tolumonas sp.
GCGTTCTGAACAGGAGCAGTAAAAAAACTAATTTGTTAAAAATTACAACGAGGAAGCTATGTATCAGGATTTGATCCGTAACGAGCTGGAAACTGCGCAGAAAGCGTTAGCTGACTTTTTGGCTGATCAGGCGAATATTGAGTCGATTGAACAGGCTGCAAAATTGATCGCGGCGTCATTACGCAATGGTGGCAAAGTCATGTCATGTGGTAATGGTGGTTCTCATTGTGATGCGATGCATTTTGCTGAAGAGCTGACAGGCCGTTATCGTGAAGATCGTCCCGGATATGCTGGTATTGCGATTTCCGATCCTAGCCATTTGTCCTGTGTTTCTAATGACTATGGCTATCAGTATGTTTTCTCCCGTTACCTGGAAGCTGTTGGCCGTAGCGGTGATGTTATGTTGGGGATTTCAACCAGTGGCAATTCCGGTAACATCATCACAGCGATTGAGGCTGCTAAAAATAAAGGTATCAAGGTTGTTGCGTTAACCGGTAAAGACGGCGGGAAAATGGCTGGGTTGGCTGATGTTGAGATCCGGGTTCCGTATTTTGGTTATGCTGATCGTATCCAGGAGATACATATCAAAGTTATCCATATACTGATCATGTTGATTGAGAAAGAACTGGCTGATTAATTTCCAGGGGTGTTGTCGTGTGTGAATTACTCGGCATGAGTGCCAATGTTCCTACTGATATCTGTTTTAGTTTCAGTGGATTAGTGCAGCGAGGCGGTCGAACTGGCCCTCATGTAGATGGCTGGGGAATTACTTTCTATGAAGGGAAGGGATGCCGGACTTTTAAAGATCCTGTAGCTTGTGCTCAGTCCAGAATTGCAAAACTGGTGCAGGAATACCCGATAAAGAGCTGTGCAGTAGTCAGTCATATCCGACAGGCTAACCGCGGTAGTGTTGCGTTAGAAAATACACATCCTTTTACCCGTGAACTATGGGGCCGCTATTGGACTTTTGCGCATAACGGGCAGCTGACTGACTATGAGTCCTTAGTTTGTGGTCATTTTGAGCCTGTTGGTCAGACAGATAGTGAAAAAGCATTCTGCTGGCTCTTAAACCAATTGAGTGCGCGGTTTCCAGTATTTCCATCAGTTCCTGATGAACTGTTTCAGTTCCTGGCTTCTTTATGTAATCAGCTGATGGCAAAAGGCGTATTTAATATGCTGCTGTCAGATGGCGAATTTCTGATTACATACTGCACGACCAATTTACATACGATCACTCGCCGGGCTCCGTTTGGCCAGGCCAAACTCATTGATGATGATGTGACGGTCGATTTTCAGCAGGAAACGACCCCTGATGATGTGGTCACTGTCATCGCCACGCAGCCACTGACTAATAATGAGTCATGGATCAAAATGGCAAAAGGTGAAATGAAAGTCTTCCGCCTAGGAGAACTGATTGTCAGCCTTGAGACAGAAATAAATCAGGGAGCCTAGGCTCCCTGAACAACTTTATTCTGTTTGCTCTATTGAATCTGAATCATCATCACTGGCGTAACCTGACGCAGGCAAGCATTCACCATCCAGCCAGGCTTTTCCTTCCTTCATGGTCAACCGGTTCTGGCAGAACCAGTTAATCACCATCGGGTAGATCTGATGTTCCTGAACATGAACCCGTTGAGCCAGATCTTCAGCGGTATCATCAGCGAAAACAGGCACTTTGGCCTGCAAAATTACCGGGCCGCCATCCAGCTCTTCTGTGACAAAATGCACACTGGCACCATGTGCAGAATCACCGGCATCCAGTGCGCGCTGGTGGGTGTGTAACCCCTGATGTTTAGGCAGGAGTGACGGATGGATATTGAGCATACGACCGGCATAATGCTGAACAAACGCTGGAGTCAGTATTCTCATGAAACCAGCCATGATCAGCAGGTCCGGCTGATGACGATCGATCTCTTCCATTAGGGCTGCATCATATTGTTCCCGGTCAGGATGATCTTTGTGAGATATCACTGCGGTATGAATATCAGCAGCCTGTGCACGTTGTAAGCCATAGGCATCAGCTTTGTTACTGATCACGGCGACGACTTTGCCATGAATTTTGCCAGCCTTGCAAGCATCAATCACTGCCTGCAAGTTGCTACCGGTTCCGGAAATCAGAACAACCAGATTCATTAGTTGATTTCTACCTGTTTTTCACCGGCTGCGGCAGTTTCGATCTGACCGATCAGCCATGCATTTTCGCCTTCTGCTTTCAGCAGCGCCAGTGCTGATTCAACCTGATCTTGTGGCAGGGCAATGATCATGCCTACACCACAGTTGAAGGTGCGGTACATTTCATAAGTTTCAACGTTACCGCTCTTTTGCAGCCAGTTGAATACTTCTGGCCACTGCCAGCTTGAACCGTCAATCACTGCTTTGGTGTTTTCAGGCAGTACACGAGGGATGTTTTCCCAGAAACCACCACCGGTGATGTGAGACAGTGCGTGAATTTCACACTCTTTCAGCAGCTTCAGTACAGGCTTAACGTAGATGCGGGTTGGTGCCAGCAGCGCGTCAGCCAGAGTGGTGTCACCCAAAGGCTGTTTCACGTCAGCTTTACTGACTTCCAGAATTTTACGGATCAAAGAGAAACCGTTTGAGTGTGGGCCTGAAGAAGCCAGTGCGATCAACGCATCACCTGCGGCGACTTTAGAACCGTCGATAATTTCAGATGCTTCAACTACGCCAACGCAGAAGCCGGCCATGTCATAGTCTTCACCTTCGTACATGCCTGGCATTTCTGCAGTTTCACCACCAACCAATGCGCAGTTAGATTGTTCACAACCCGCACCAATCCCAGTCACAACTGCCGCTGCGGTATCTACATCCAATTTACCGGTTGCATAGTAATCTAAGAAGAATAGAGGCTCTGCACCCTGAACAATCAGGTCATTCACACACATTGCAACCAGATCAATACCAACGGTATCGTGTTTTTTCAGATCGATCGCCAGACGTAATTTGGTTCCTACACCATCAGTACCCGAAACCAGAATTGGCTCACGGTAACCAGCCGGAATACGGCACAGAGCGCCAAAGCCGCCCAGTCCGCCCATAACTTCTGGACGACGGGTGCGTTTGGCAACGCCTTTGATACGTTCAACCAGGGCATTACCTGCATCGATATCAACGCCAGCGTCCTTGTAGCTCAGTGAAGTCTTGTCAGTCACGATAGATCCTTGTCGTAATCGCTGTTAAAAGGGGGATTAAACAGCCTCTATTCTAGCAGTGACAAACGCAGAGAAAAAGAAAACCTGTGGTTTGCAGCAGAAAACATTCATTTTCATTCATTACGAATGATAAAATCTGTTTCGTTAATGAATTTACGGAGGTCATATGAAAGTTGTCGAGGTGAAACACCCGCTGGTCAAACATAAACTGGGTCTGATGCGTGAAGCTGATATCAGTACCAAGCGGTTTCGTGAATTAGCCAAAGAAGTCGGCAGCTTGCTGACCTACGAAGCGACCTCTGATTTTGAAACTGAAAAAGTCACAATCGATGGCTGGAATGGTCCGGTTGAAGTTGATCAAATCAAAGGTAAGAAAGTTACCGTTGTGCCTATTCTGCGTGCAGGTCTGGGGATGATGGACGGTGTGCTAGAGCACATGCCAAGTGCGCGTGTGAGCGTAGTGGGTATCTACCGTGATGAAGAAACGCTGAAGCCGGTTCCATATTTCCAGAAAATCGTCAGTAATATTGATGAACGTCTGGCATTGATTGTTGATCCGATGCTGGCAACCGGTGGTTCAATGATTGCAACCATCGATCTGCTGAAACAAAAAGGTTGCAAACAGATCAAGGTGATCGTACTCGTTGCGGCTCCTGAAGGCTTGGCTGCGCTGCAGGCGGCTCACGATGACGTTGAAGTCTACTGTGCATCTATCGATCAGGGACTGAACGAAAAAGGCTATATCATTCCAGGTCTGGGTGATGCCGGTGATAAAATTTTCGGTACTAAATAAGTTGTGATAAACAGTTACTGGCGTTTATTCCTGCAGTGCTGTTGTCTGCTGAGTCTGGGATGGTGTATGCCGTCTCAGGCTATGTCTGAACGTGTTCTGTGCTGGCTGGTCGATCACTCATCCGGCTCACAAATTGTTGCTGATGATAAATCTAATCGCTGGCCAACATTGTTTAATTATCAAGGTTCAGTAAATTACCGTTTTCTCTTTCCGATCATGGATTTGGACGAATCAACCCAAATTCAGCCTGCTACGATAGAAAATGCTTTCATGTCTCCCATCGTGGTTGCCAGCCGTCGTTATGATGCGGATAAGTTGCTGTTAGGGCAGTTACAAAGTTCAAACGGAGAGTGGATATTAAACTGGCAGTTGCATGATGGCCGTGATGGTAGGGCGCTGATCCGCGGGCAGGCCATGGGTATGCCTAATCAGCTGGCTGCGCAGATTGTATCTGCTCTTGAGTCGTATATTCAGGAGCAAAACTCGGTTACCGTACAGTCCCATTTTTCTCCAGTAAAATCAGACCAGCTTATGGCCGGAAGAGAAAAATCTCTCATTCTATCCTTATACAACAGAGCTATTAGCAGGCGGATTTAATGCTGCAATCAACCCAACTTTCTTTAGCCGTACAACTTCCAGATGACGAAACCTTCGCCAGTTTTTATCCGGGAAGTAATGCTCAATTAATCACCATGTTGAAAAATGCAGCGATAGGGGAAGGGGTTCCGCTAATTTATTTCTGGGGTTGTCAGGGTTCCGGGCGTTCGCATCTATTGCATGCAACCTGTGCAGAAATTAATGGTAATGGTGAATCTGCTGTCTATATCCCGCTTGATCGGCATGAGCAATATTCGCCGGATATTCTGGAAGGAATGGAAAAGATGCCGTTGCTCTGTCTGGATAATCTCGATGCTGTAGCGGGTAACCGGATGTGGGAAGAATCACTGTTTAATCTGTTTAATCGTTGGAAAGAGACCAGCCGTGGTTCGCTCATTATGTCGGCAAGTACTGCTCCCCGAAAACTGGGACTGTGTTTACCTGATCTGGCTTCCCGTCTCGACTGGGGCGTATCTTTCCAGTTGCACGAATTGGATGATGAGGGGAAGCTGGGAGCTCTGCAGCTAAGAGCGGCACTGCGAGGTTTTAAATTGCCGGTGGATGTTGGTCGCTTTCTGCTCAACCGGTTATCCCGCGATATGCGTATGTTGTTACAAACGCTGGATACGCTGGACAATGCCTCATTACATGCCCAGCGCAAACTGACGATCCCTTTTATTAAGGAAGTGCTGGAGCTTTAACGCTTCAGACTGTCATCTACCTTTTTCTGTTCTTCCAGTTCGGCGATCCGGGCATCAATTCGTGCCTGGCTAAGTCCATCAGCCGTGTTGGCCCGAGCCATATGAAGTTGATCTGTGGCTTGTTCTATATTTCCGCGCAGTGCCAGATATTCAGCTTGAGCCTGATGGAAACCTGCCTGATTAGCGGTTTGCTGATAGGCCTCAGCCAGTAATTGCCAGGCAACGGATGATTCCGGATTGTTACGGGTATATTGATCTAACAAGCGGATAGAGTCTGCCGCCCTGTTGGCTTTCAGGTACACATTTGCCAGGTTCATGGTGATAACCGGATTATTCTGCATGGTCTGGTCACGAGCTTCGAGACGGGATATCGCTGCGTTGTATTGCTGTGCATCGATCTCCTGATCAGTCAGAGAATCCTGAAAAAAGAGGTTATCCGGCTTTTTACCGAGCAGAGTGTTGAGTAACTCACCTGCTTCAACTGAACGATGTGCTTTCATTAATGCTAGTGATTTACCATATTGTGCTGCTAACCATGCTGAAGTGTTGGGTGCACTTTTCTTGATGTTCTGATCAAAATAGGCAATCAGGCTGTCTGCTTCCTGATTGGTATACATGGCTTGTATACGGGCTTTAGCCAGGTAAAAGTCAAGACTGGAATCACGATGACGTGTTTTGTAACTATTTGCTCTGTTTCTTGCTTCCGCAATACGGTTTTCAGTGATGGGATGCGTCAGCAGCATTTCTGGTAATTTCGATGAATAGCGGTTTTCCGAAGCCAGTTTTTGGAAGAAAGTCATCATACCGCTGGGCTCATATCCTGCGTTTGCCAGCAGTCCCATACCAATCCGATCTGCTTCATATTCATTATCGCGGGTAAAGTTAATCGAATTTTGCATGGTTAAGCCCATGGTCGTATTGATAGCCGCGGCACCTGCGGTCGGGTTCAGCATAGCCAACGCGATAGAACCCACCAGGCCGGCGATAGAGAGAGGGGTGCTTTTCGCTTGATCTTCCATATAACGGGCGATATGTCGTTGTGTCACATGGCTGATCTCATGGGCTAATACACCTGCCAGCTCACTTTCCGATTCTGCATGCAGAAATAAACCGCTATGTACTTTAACCCGCCCTCCCAGAAATGCAGCAGCATTGATGGAGTCATCCTTTACCAGGAAAAAAGTAAACGGGAAGCGGACATTATTGGCCTGACTGACCAGACTAAGGCCAAGATCATTGATGTATTCATCAAGAACCGGATCATCAATCATGGGTAGGCTGGCTCGAGCAAAGCGCATGAAAGCTTTGCCGTATAACACTTCCTGTTCAACAGATAATGCGGAAACTCCGGCCGTGCCAATATCAGGTAATTGCGAATCAGCGTAGGAAAGAGAAGAAAAAATAAGACAGCTTGCCGAGCTAATGCACAGCAGGAATTTTTTCAGGCAGTGATAAACCACAACATTCCCCTTTATTTGATAATTATCTGTTTTGACATGCCAAAAATGCGCCGGAAGCGATTACACTAGGCAATTGTACGACGAATTTAACAGGATCGGCAGAATGTTAGAGGTTTTATTAAGCTGGTATCGGCGTCGCTTTTCAGATCCGAATGCGGTGACTTTATTTTGGTTGCTGGTGGGTGGATTTGCGGTCATCTATTTTTACGGCGATATTCTGGCTCCCGTACTGGCTGCAATGGTCATAGCTTATTTGCTTGAATGGTTTGTCCAACGGCTGTTGCATCTGGGGCTAAAACGCAAGTCAGCATCAACGTTGGTTGTTTTATTATTTATTGGTCTGGTATTGCTGATTGGTTTTGGCATTTTGCCGACCGTCTTTCGACAGGGGATGACTCTGGTTAAAGAAGTGCCGGATATGTTGACCCATGCCACTGACTATTTGCAGAAATTGCCACAACGTTATCCTGATCTGGTTGATGCTTCGCTGGTTGATAGTATTTCTGGCGTTATTCAGGATCGGCTACTGACCAGTAGCGGTATGCTGGTGTCTTTTTCATTTACGTCGTTGATGAATCTTGCGGTGATTCTGGTTTATATGGTGTTAGTGCCGTTGCTGATTTTCTTTATGCTGAAAGATAAAGACAGCCTATTAACGATGACTAAACGTTTTTTGCCTCATAACCGGGAACTAGTGACTCGCGTATGGCTTGAAATGAACACTCAGATAACGAATTACATCCGGGGGAAGGTTATCCATATACTGGTAGTGAGTGCGGTGAACTATGTAACATTTGCAGTTATGGGAATTAACTATGCGCTTCTGCTGGGGATTGCCGTTGGTGTTTCGGTTCTGATCCCTTATATCGGCGCTGTTGCGGTTACTATCCCGGTTACAGTCGTTGCATTATTCCAGTGGGGGATCTCTTCAGAGTTTGCTTATCTGATGCTGGCGTATGCCATAGTGCAAACATTAGATGCTAACCTGCTGACACCGCTGCTTTTCTCGGAAGCGATGAATCTGCATCCGATTGCGATCATTCTTGCTGTGCTGATTTTTGGTGGTCTATGGGGCTTCTGGGGAGTATTTTTTGCGATTCCACTGGCGACCTTGGTGAAGGCGGTGGTGAATTCCTGGCCTGGAAGTTCCCACGCTGAAACACCAATAGGTACTTATTAAGGTTATCGATAAAAATAAGGGCTGGTATTAAACCGGCCCTTTTAAATTTGGGTATTCTTTGATTTTGTTATCAGTAGAGCAAGGTATAGAGTTTTTTGCGATATTTGGATACCAGTGGATCAGCACCCATGGTCGCTAGAATATCCTGATAAGTCTTTCTGGCGTCACCAAAGCTGAGCTCTTGCTGCAAAATCGTGAATAACAGATCCAGAGCCTCTTGCTTGCGTCCGGCCTGACTGTATTGGATGGCCAGCTCCTGTTTGAGCTGTTTATTCTCTGGTTCTGCGGCTAACTGATTTTCCAGTGCGCGGATTTCAGGACTATCAGATGCTTGTTGTGCCAGATCCAGCGCAGATTTCACCTGCTGAAAAGCTGAATCCTGATATACCCCCGGAATGGCATTTAATAATATTTCAGCTTCATCCAGTCTGGCGGATTTCACACAGGCATCAGCAAAAGCAACCTGGATTTCATAACGTTGCGGTGCAATTTGCTGTGCTTTTTGTAATACCGCGTAAGCTGCACCCGCATCACCTTTTTCCAGTAGCTGTAAACCTTCTGCAAGCAAATTATCATCTTCTTTAGGAAGATATTTACTCAGCATATTTTCTACTGTTGCGGGATCTTGCGGTCCCATCAATGCGTCTGCCGGCTGGCCATTTTTGAAAATCACGACGGCTGGTAGAGCCTGTAATCCAAGCTGAACAGCCAGAGATTGCAACTGCGGATCAGCAACATCTACTTTTGCCAGAGTAACAGCAGGATTAGCGGGACCAACCAATTGTTCCAGCTGTTGCCCCATTGGCCGACACTCAGGAAGCTGGTCAGCATAAAAAAAGACGGCGACGGTTTTTTGTCTGGATGCTTCCAGTAATTCGGTATGAAAATTTTGTGGTGTAATGGTAACAATCATAGTGAATCCGGCCTCAAGGTGAGATGGGATATATATGGTGGCTGTACAGGCTGAATTTCAAGTCGTTCATTCAGAATATAGTAATAATCGACAATCACAGAGTCAGTCGTTTGTATTCCTACCGCGCACTGAAGCTCAGGTTGTGGTGCACAATATTCCAGTCTGTAAGTTTGAGTATCGAGACAATGTTGCTGAGACAGCAGATCTAACTTATCTAAACCGGCGTTTAATCCGTCGCCATGAGCTTTCAGGACAGCTTCTTTTTGTGTCCATAACCGAGTGAATTTATCTCGAAGATCAGGGTCGGAGAGAGAAGATAAGTACTGATATTCCCCGGCAGTAAAAAAACGTTTAGCCAGCGCTAACCATGACCGTTTGCGGGATGCCTGACTGTAACATTCAATATCAATACCCACCGGATAGGGCGATGTGACTACAGCCAGCCAGTTCTGACTGTGACTGATATTAAATTGTAAGTTGTGATTGGCCAGCGACAATTTGCCATGCTGTTGTACGACAAACTGTAATTCTCCTGCAGATTGACCAAGACTGTGGCCAAGCAGCGCACGGAAAACTCCACGGCTAGAGAGATAAAATTGAGATTGTTTTGGCTCTGTGATGGCTTGTAAACGGTTTAATTCCCATTCTGATAGCCAATCTGGCGGAACTGAAAAACACAGCGATGATAAATTACAAAGCAGGACATGAGTCCCGGATAACGAAAAACTGTTATCCGGGAATGTCAGCTGCTCAATCTGCATCTTTGAACCGGGAAAGCTCATTCATTACCTGCAGTAAGACCGCCATATTCGGACGGGAATCATCCAGTGACTGATAATTTTTTCTGGTAAAAATGCTGAAATCCCCCTGACGATTGAATTCAGTGATCGTGTTGGGTTCGTATATCACATAACGTTGCCGGTTGCCGAGCAACAGCCAGTCATGCTGTTCACCACCAAACAGATTATTACCGCTACTGTAGGATTTGTCGTCGTTTTCCACACCTAAGGCATCATGTAACAGTGTAGGCGTCAAATCATAATGCGTTGTCAGATTGTTATAACGCTGGGCCTTTTTCCCCGGCCAACTAACAACGAAAGGTACACTCATTTGATAGGTGGAGTAATTACTGCCGGAGCCCCAGCTGTTGGTATTCGTTTCATTGAATTCCAATCCTCTATCTGCGGTGATAATTACAATGGTATTGTCGGCTAACTGATGCTCCCGCAGCGTAGAGATAATTCCTTGGAGTTGTTCATCACTGTACCGCACAGCATTTTTATAGCGGTTGATGAATTTGTCATGATTTTCTGGAGTAAAGGCCGCAAAAGGATTGCTATCAACTAATTCTGGCTGGAATGGGCCCTGGTAATCTGCTGGCACGGCTAAGGTCGATGGCATGGTAATATTCAGATAACTGAACCAAGGCCTTTCACTTGTTTGCCGGGCAAGCCAGTTTTGCCAGCCATTGATAGTTTGCTGATCGCTGTGCGCTGATAAATCAGCTTTACGGCGGCTGATTTGACGCACCCCATGGAATATTCCTTTCCGATAAATATTCTGATTCAGTCCATAGCTGGAGAAGGCGCTAAGGGTATAATCCTGACGCTGTAATTCATCAATTAGCAGCGGTGCAACCCCTTCCATATCGAAATTAGTTCTGTAAGCTTCCGGAAGGCCATAGAACAGACTGAACAAACTGCCTTCATGCATATTATCGCCTGCAATATGCTGCATAAATTGCTGGTTTTTACCTGCAAAATCACTCAGGAATGGCATGACGTCAGGCTGCAACATATCCGCGCGTAACCCGCTAACCACAACCAGCAGAATGTTAAATTTATTTTCCGGTTCGGTCACCTGTAGTGGTTCTAACGGATAAATCAGGCGTAATTTTCCAGAGTTTATTTCTGCAACCTGAGCTGCTTTGGAGCGGTACTGCTCTAAGTCCAACCAGCCGTGTTTTGCCAGGAAAGAACGAGCTGTCATAGGGTAAGAGAGGGGGAAATTTGCACGCTGAGCAATGACTGGCTCATATAATTTGGCATCAGCAATAATGTAAGTAAGGTGGGTCAGCAGGAAGCAGCTGACCAATACACTGCTGATCACTTTCCCCCAGACGCGCTTGCGGCGGCGTTGCTGCATTTTCCAGGTGTAATTGGATATAACCAGTTCCAGTACAAATAAAACCGGGATAACGATAAACAGGAAATTCCAGTTCAACTCTGATTTAGATTGAGTTTCTTTCAGTAATAAATCCCATACAGTGGGGTTTATATGAAACTTAAATACATGATAGATCTGTGTATCAAGCAACAATACAGTCAAGATGACAACTGCGATCACAACCGAACAATTTCTCATCAGCTTTTGATTGGGTATCACAAAGCTGAGAGGGAACAATGTCAGCAGATAAGCAATAAATCCCACGAACGAGAAATGTCCAAGCCAGCTCAGGATCAGATAGGCCACACCTAACTGAGTTTCCGGCCATGGATTAGCCAGAATGTAGCGACCAGAGATCACCAGAGCCAGCAGGATATTGAAAAAAGTGAACCAGTGTCCCCAGCTGATCAGGCGCGAGACTTGATCGCGTTGGAAAGCTTCGGATTGTGGTCGCAGTATTGCCATATTATTGAATTACCTTTTTGGTATCGGTAATGGATTGTTGCAGCGCTTTGGCAAATGAATTGGCAACATCAGCACGTAGTGCTTCCGGCACTTGTTTGTTGATAATGTGGGTAGCCAGGTTACCTAAAGCCAGCAAACCGAGATCAACAGAAGCATTATGTGCTTGCAGCACGGTTTGCATTTCCTGCATTAAAGATTCAATTTGTTCGGTGCTGTATTTTGAAACGATCGGCATGAAATATATCTCAAGTTGCAAATGTCGGATTATGAAGGGTATATAATACGCCACATTGCACTTTTTCACTACGATACCACTATTGCTATGAGCCTGATTATTGAACATCTTATTATTCATTCGCTACGTCAGGATGAAACCGGCGCCCTGAAAGCAGATACCCGCACTCAGGAGATCAAAGCGACAGGCGAAGTCCAGGAATGGATTGAACAACTGCATCGCATTTATCAGCAAAAAGGTAATAAGTCGTATGCCAGTTTTCTGGCGGATACTGAACAGCCTGAAGAACCGTCACCCTTTCCTCAGTTGTTTCAACAATATCTGGATAAAGACGCTTCTTTTGTCGATTTTACCCACCAATCCACTACAGTGCTGTTAGCACAGCTGAATCACTATCAGTATCCTGATGACGGTGTGCTGATTTTCTGTAAATATCAGTTCGTTGGTGTGGATTATATTCTGCTGGGATTGCTGGATTGTGAAACCAGTGTGACATTGACCGAACAGCTTGAACTGTCGCAGATCAAATATATCGATCTCAGCAAAATGCAGCTAGTGGCGCGCATCGACATTACTGAATTCCAGACTAATCCTGATTCCAAACGTTATATTTCGTTTATCAAAGGCAGAATTGGCCGTAAGGTTTCTGACTTCTTCATGGATTTTCTTGGCGCAGCAGAGGGTATTGATGTCAAACTGCAAAATCAGTTGCTTATTCAGGCGGTGAACGAATATTGCCAACAAGTAGAAATGCCATCTGAGGAAAAGGCTGCCACGAAGAAGCAAATAGTCGAATATTACAAAGGACAAAGCGAGGAAGGGGCTGATATCGCTGTTAAATCGGTCGCTGAATACTTGCCTAAACAGAACGATGGTGCCGATTTCTATTCGTTTATTAGTGATACCTATGATTTGGATGAAGAGTTTCCGGTAGCCACAACGGCACTACGGAAACTGACTAAGTTTGTTGGATCTGGTGGCGGATTAAATATCAGTTTTGATGAAAAATTGTTGGGTGAGCGAATTGCTTACGATGCGCAGACAGATACGCTGACTATTAAAGGCACACCGCCAAATCTGAAAGATCAGTTATTACGAATGCTGAAAGCAAAATAATATTTGTTATTACCACTGCCAGCAGCGTGATGGTGTAATCAGGGCTGGTAGTGGAATATCCCAGATTTCGGTTGGGATCTTGTCAACCAGCTGACAATCATGCGCCAGACCGACCGGAAAAGGGCGACCACTCTGTTGCCAGTTTTCCAATGTCCGATCATAGAAACCGCCTCCCATACCCAACCGATTACCATCAGCATCAAAAGCAACCAATGGAGTAAAGATGATATCGATCTCATGTTTCGGTACGATATGTGCGGTATTCATTTCTGGTTCTGGGATCTGGAACCGATTGAGGATCATCGGAGTTGTTGGGGTATAGTCCAAAAACATCAGATGCCCTTCATGGAAAGGATGCAGCACGGGCAGACAGACGTTAATGCCATTGTTCCAGCACCACTCAATCAGTGGTTCGGTATCCAGTTCGCCATCACACGCCAGATAAAGGGCTATCGTTCGGGCATTATGAGATTGCAGAAAAGAAACAACCTGAGAGACCAGCTGTTCAGAGGCTTGTTTCTGTTCATGAGAAGAGAGTTCTCTTCGACGGGTACGGACAGTAGTGCGAAGAA
>SSEX01000070.1 GCA_008015085.1 Tolumonas sp.
CCCATGCTGCCGAAGAAAAAGCAAAGGCAGAAGCCAAAAGCGAAGAACAAGAAAGGGAGATTGCCCGGCTGCGCTCCGAAAACTCCGCTTTGCTGGAGTACAAAGAAAAGGCATACCGGGAACTATGCCGGATACGTGATGAACAAAAAACCATAGGGAAGATAAAAGTAAATATAGAGTTATAAAAGAACATTTATAAATAAAAAAATCATGAATAAAGAAATTTTATTTATTTATCCTTTTGCCGGATTATGCAGCACATGAAGCTGTGTACTTTTCACAGGCTATTACAGCTGATGATTTTGCCATGAAAAAAAATCCAAAATACGTCAATAAGGTTGTCGCACCCACCTTAGAACCAATAAGTTCGATTGGTGGATTCCGCACATTACCCGATTATTCGTTTGACACAATGCCTGATGATTATGTAGCATTGGTATTAATTGGCGGTTTTGGTTGGAATACACCTGTTGCAGAAAAGGTTATGCCAATTATTAAAAGTGCTATTGAACAAGAAAAGGTTATAGGTGCGATTTGTAATGCAGCTTCATTCATGGCTAAGTGTGGTATTGACCGAGAAACAACATCAAAAACTTTGCAGAAGTCATCCGTAATACAGAAAATCTCAGTAACTTTGTCCTCGGTAATCATAGCAATTATTGTCTGTAAACTTTTGATATTTAACACTCTAAGATTACAACAATTTTTCGCTAATCACCATTTTTCAGGCACTTATATTTCGTCGAACTCACGTTAAATTATTTAATATACATACAATCTTGGATACTTGCTTAGACCTTATTGCTCTTCAATATACTTGCATGATTGTGATGGCCATGCTTGCATTTTTTGTGTTTGTGTCGCGCTACTATGTAACTTGCCGTAACAGACAGTTTGAGCAGTCGCGTTGGATGATTGTTGTGGCATTACTATTGTTTGTTGTACACTACATGTGTCAGATGCGGTTGGGTTGGCGACAACAGGGGAACGATGTGGGTGTTCTGTTTAATCTGCTGTTTTATTCGCCTTCGGCTATTTTGTTGTCATGGTCGCAGCTTAATATTCTGCGCGCTGGGCATAGACGTTGGAGTTTTATGCGCTATGGCGTTGTTGGATATGCTCTTATGGTATTGTGCATAGTCGCAGGTGTTATTTCAAATGGCAGTCTGCATATTGGTCCTATGCTATATGTTGCTGATGCTATTCATTTCTTTACTCTATTGTATTATACATGGGCACCGCTGAGGGAACTTGGTAATGTTCAACGTCGGCTCGACAGTGAACATGGTAATCCTGCAGATGCCTACCTGCGCACTATGCGCTTTGGTTTTTTTGTGGTGTGTGCTTTTGCTGTAATTTCGCCTCTTTATATATTGTCGCGGCCGCTGCTCTTTGTCTTTGGACCTTTGGGATTGATTTCGCTTTCGCTGTTTATTGTTAGTTTTACGGCGCTTGGATTTAGTATGTCCGAGGGAGTAACTGAGATTGTTACCGAGACTAACGACGAGATAGCCGCTGCTAAAGTCTTTAGGGAGATTGGGCCTGAGCGTATTGCCGAAATAGATATGGCGGTAAGCAAATGGCGAAGCGAGGGCGGTTTTAGAGATAGCAACTTGACATTATCCTCGTTTGCTCGTCGCATAATGGTTAATCGTACCGACGTTGCTTCGTATCTGACTTCCATATATGGTAAGAATTTCCGTACATGGCTTTCGGGTATTCGCGTGGAGGAGGCAAAGGCACTCATGGCTGCACACCCCGAATATAGTAACGAGGTTGTTTCTATGGAGTGCGGTTTCTCGTCGCGTGTGTATTTTCAGCGTCTGTTCAAGGAAAGGACGGGCTTGACTCCCGCCGAGTGGCGCCGTCAACGGTAATATACTGGTTATGTGTGCGTTTGCTACTGAATGTAAGGTGTAACTTTTGTACGAAGGTTACATAATAAGGCAAAGTGTAACCTTTCTTACTGTGACGTATCCTTTCTATAAGAGTGACACACAAGTGATGTCTTTGAGGTTTTTGATGGTTGATGCTCCTGTATCTTTGCATGAGGAAATTCAAACTATTCAAATATAAATTCTCAAAAACAATTCACTATGCAAAAAACCTATCTTTATTTAATGGTGTGTGTCATAGGGGCTATGTCTTTAGCTTCGTGTTCCGAAGATTCTATTTCTCCTGATGCTGGTGGCGATGGCGATGGCGACAGCACTACCGAAGTGCCTTTGGCACAAGTTGCAAAACCCAAACCTAACCCTTGGCTTGCACAGGAAGAGTATAGTATTACGCACTTCAATTCGGCTCAGACTGATGCTTTCTCGTCTGCTGTCAAGGATGGAACTTTCAATATCGATCTTTCCAAGTGTCAGATGACATGGAGCGGTCCTGTTAATTTGATGACTCTTGCTTCGACTTCGCCCAATTATATGTGGGGTATGAGTAGCGACCGCGTGTCGTATCTTGACATAAGCGACGGCAAACTTGAAAGGGTTGCCGAGGCTGGCTTGCCAGGGATTACAATGAAGACCCAGGAGCAACTGACACGTATAATTGCCGATCATGCTACTTACGACGAACTTTCCAAGACGGTTACCGATATATTGGGTCCGGTGCCACAAATGTCTATGGCCAACGGTAATTATGTCTTGTGCGACAAGGATAACTATGCTTACACCAATGCAGGTCAGGTAATGGCACGCTATCGCCTTGCCAATCCTAATAATCCCAAGGATGGTATCATGTTGGATCATCAGATAAGACTTACGAATTTTACCTTCGGCTCTTTTACACTCGTAGGCGCTACTATGACCTATGACGGACACCTTGTTGTGGCTGCTCAGAACGGACTTCTTGTGCTGAATCGTGCTCTTACTACAATCGAAGATTCATACCCTCTTCCATCAGACCAGATTCTCACCAACTCTATCTGCATCGACGAGAATGGCGGTGTTTACGTAGCAAGTAACAGCCGCACACCAGGCGGAAAAGGCCTTATGCAGAAACTCATCTGCAAGGACGGCAAAATCTCCACCTCCCAGGCTGATGGTGCATGGCAAGCCTATTACGACGGTGGTCCGCAAGCACCATGTATCAAACTCGGACATGGCACTGGTTCAACGCCTACACTTATGGGCTTTGGCCAAGACAAGGACAAGCTGGTAGTTATTACCGATGGCTCTAAGCGTATGAAACTGGTAGCTTTCTGGCGTGACGAAATCCCCTCAGACGCACAGCAAGTGGCAGGATACGACAAGCGTATAGCCGGAGTGCACGAGGTTACATGTGGTCTTGGAACATCAACAGAGTGGATACAGTCTGAGCAGTCTGTTGTAGTAGGCGGCTATGACGCCTTTGTTGTAAACAATATTAATGTTACCAATCAGGAAATAAACGACAAGATTATTGGTGTAATCGCTATTGGTCCTATTGTCAAAGGCCCTCAAGGTGCCGAGTGTGTACGTTGGAATACAAAGGAGAAAAAGTGGGAGAGTAAGTGGACGCGCAGCGATGTAAGTTCTGTAAGTATGATTCCTGCCGTAAGTATCAAGTCAGAGATGGTATTTGTATGTGGCTGGAACGATGCTTCGGGCTGGGAAGTTACAGGACTTGACTGGAAGAGTGGTGCCACACGTCACCGCAGCATATTGGGCAAGAACAACCGAGCCAATGGTGCCTACGCCATCATTCAGTATCTTGCTAACGGCGACCTTTTATTCAACTCTGTTGCCGGACCAATCCGCGTAAAATATTGAGATAATTTAATCATCATATAACAGTTATGTCAATACTTCACTAAAAAATTACCGAAGTATTGTAATGACACACCCGAACATATTGAAATGTTCTATCAGTTCCATAAACAAGGCTTCTGTTCTTTATTCCTAGATACAGGTGATAAATAACAGATAAGAAACAGATTATAACAAGCCTCCGGCGGGGTTTTCGCTGGGGGCTTTTGACCTTTGCACATATAAAAAGCAAAAAGAAAGCGATATCGGAGCGTATACCATAAAACAGACCACCGACTATTACAAAACGATATTACGTGCCTAACTGATCGGGGCAGTTCCTCCACCATGCGGACAAATCCCGGTAACAAAATGACAAAACGGACACTCACCAAAGAACAACATTTTTTTCTTTTTTCCTAAACACCTTCCAGCGAAGCACAGTGTATTTGTCAAGGGCGAAGGGTAAAAAATACCGCACGAGCGAAGCGAGCACAGGAGATTTTTTACCCGGAGAGTGAAACGTCCCTTTACAAATGCGGCGTGCGGAGTTACCTTTGTGCCGGAAAATAGAAAAATCACATGCCCATTCCGAAACCTCTGCTCCTTTTTGGCTTCTTCAGGAGTTCCAGATCTTCCTCCTGCTGCTTCTTTTTGGGAATAGGCTGCTCGATGTCCGGCGTTTTCTCCACCTGTTGATTTTTCGACTTCTCCGGCTCCTGCCGGGATTGAAGCTCTGCTTTGAGTTTGTCCCATTTCTCCTTTCTGATGCGTTCCGCACGTTCCACCTGCCGGGCTATTTCCGCCGGACTTCCGTTCTTGACGGCATTAAGATAGTCGAAGCTTTCCTCCGGCTCCCGGTCAAACCCCATGCGCCGATCAAAAGAGCTTTCACACTTCCGGAAAAAATCCGTCCGGTCAAAACCTCCCTTCACGTTGCCGCAGTTCTTCTTCCCGGTGTGGTTCGTTTTAGGGCTTAACTTCCTGGTGTTGCTCCGGTCTTTCCGGCTGACGATGATATGTGCGTGCATATCGCTGTCACTTTCACCGTCCCGGTTGAAATGGATCTTTGCATAATATTCCACATCATCGCTTTTCAAGCCTTTTCCGAAGCCCTCCGCATAGTTTCTCATCACATCCTGCCGTATGTACCGCCGTAAGGCTTCCGCACACTCCTGCGGAGTTCTGCCCATGCAGCGCAGCTCCTTCTCTGAAGGGCTGACAGTGATAACATAGAACTTTGCGTCAGTCCGGCTTAACTTAGCCTTGTTGTTGTCTATCTTGAATGTGACCTCCCTTGCGCTCACGTAGTCCCGGAACTGGTTGAAGAACGGCTGCACCTCCTCCCCTTTCTTCATCCTCTCCAAATCCTCATGCTGGAGATAGTTCGTCACCGCAACACAACTGCCTGTATTGGCATATGTGCCGTTACCGCTTCCCTGTATCTTCACGTTCATATCTTTTCCCTTTTGTTCTTCTCGTTCTTGTACAAGGCTTTTATATCATCGAAAAGCCCGGCTTTTCCTTTCGCATCGATGTAGCTTGCGATATAGGAGAAGATCTTCTCCTGCCTTTGCGTCACAGCGTCCAGCCTTGCATAAATGGCTTGTTGGTTCTTCAGAAGCATATCCCTCGACTGACCGACTGCCTTTTCCGTCCGGTCCAAAGCCTGCTCCCTTATCCCGGCAAGGCTTGCAAGATCACGCATGAATAGGTCATTGTCCTTTTGGTATTGGCTGAACTTTTTTTCCGTAAGTATCGAGTCCATGCTCATGGTCACTCTCATGCTTGTACTGCCCATGGCTTCACAAGCCGGACGCAAGAAATCCTGCTCCTGCTTCCGGATGAACGCTATCACCTGATCACAGCGTTTGATAAGTTTCTGCATTTCCTTTGCCGGACTCTCATGCTCAACCGGGTTGATGCCGTACTTCTCGAAGTACTCCAGCGCACAGGAAAGGAACTCTTTCTTTGATACATTATTGGACTTTGCCAGCCTATCAAGCCGGGCAAACGTTTTTCGGTCAATGGTGACAGAAGTGGTGGTTTCCTTATCCATACAATTGCGGTTTTAATTGCTGTTTATATTATTAAATCTCTGATTTACAAAGGTATGATTTTAACCACAATTTCAAACTAATTGCGGTTAAAAAACTTAAACGGCTGATATTCAGCCGTAACCCCGTAGGGCAAGAGGAAAAACAGGGTAAAGCCCGGTTTCCTCTTGCTGTTCTTTCGACTGCCGAGCAATCGACGAACACCCTCCCCTGCGGTACGGCGAAAGCTCGTACAAGGGGGACGGGGAGAAGTCGGAGCGAGGCACAAAGAAAGAACCTATTCCACAAACAAAAAAACACATCAAAACGGCACAACAGGCTGCATAAAATATCAATATTTTGTTTCGCTATATGGAAACAAAATATTATCTTTGCAACACTAAAAAACTTTATATGGAAGCAAAATCAAGATTCAAGGTCAAATTATCCAACGAAGCCCAAGAGTTTTTAGACGGATTGCCCAACAAGGTACGTGAGAAGATCATTAGCAATATTCGTAAATCCACCTTTGTACTTGATCCAGATTTATTCAAGAAATTGGATGATACGGATATTTGGGAATTCAGAACGTTCTATAACAAAACCAAGTACAGGCTTCTTGCTTTTTGGGATAAGGACGATAAGATAAACACTCTGGTAATCGCAACACATGGGTTTATCAAGAAAACCCAAAAGACACCTCCCAAAGAAATAGCCAAAGCCGAAGAGATTAGAAAAGATTATTTTAATTCAAAAAGATAAAGCGTATGGAAGCAAAGAAATTTTATACACTCGAAGAAATCGAGGATAAATACATCGGAGAAAAAGGTACTCCCAAACGTGATGCCTACGAAGAAGAACTTAACTCTTTTTTGATAGGTGAAGCCATTAAACAAGCTCGCCAATCAAAGAACTTAACCCAAGAGGAATTAGGTAATCTGATAGGAGTGCAACGAGCTCAAATCTCCCGAATTGAAAACGGTAAGAATTTAACCTTTTCCACCATTGCAAGAGTTTTTAAGGCTATGGGGATAAGTGCTAAACTTGAAATCGGAAGCATGGGTAAAGTTGCGTTATGGTAACTAACTATACAACAAAAAATTACATTAAATCCGGGATGCGTTTTCGCTCCCGGAAACTTCTTGTTTTATACATTAAAAGTCATATTTATACAAAATTTAACACGCCAAAAATCTTCCTAATCCGTTGCACTTGGCTTTACTTGTTTCCACTCTCTCCCATTCTCCGGAAATTCGTCGTATCAAAAAACACGCTGAAAAGTGGAGCGAAGCGACCTCTATAAACCAAAAAAGAAACGCTCCATTGCTTTACGGTAATTTTTAGTTTCTTTTTAGTTACTTTTTCGGCATGTTTTTTTGCTTTGCAATATATTTATATTCAATGAGTTACAAAGTGTCATTTTTGAGAAAAACGAGAAATTTCCGAGAGAAAACGAGAAATTTCCGAGAGAAAACGAGAAATTTCCGTTTTTTTTTGAGAAAAACGAGAAAAAACCGCGAGAGTTTTTTTTTTTTCTCGTTTTATATATTTTATTTTGTGGAAAATATTCGGCGTATGGCAAAGAAAGACCAAAAGAAACGAGATATTAGC
>SSEX01000023.1 GCA_008015085.1 Tolumonas sp.
CAATCAGTACGCGCTGAAATGGTTTGATCTCCCGGCGCATGGCTCGCATGAACAAGTCACGCAGTGCATTGACCAGATCGCCCTGCACGGTGCAGCAGACACAGCCGGATTCCAGCATAACGACGTTATCGTCCAGTTTTTCTACCAGATGATGATCAAGACCTACTGCACCAAACTCATTGATTAAGACAGCGCAGTTAGCCAGTTCTGGCTGCTTTACCCAGTAGTTGAGCAGGGTAGTTTTACCGCTGCCAAGAAAACCGGTCAGTACGGTAACGGGAATACGAAAATCTTCGGTATCAAAACGGGTGTCAGACATGCAGGTTTCCTGAGTAGCACGGTCACGGAGAGACAAGTGCTATGGTATACCAGCTGGTTATAAAAAGTTGAGCCGGACAGGAAAAAACAACGCCGGCGAACCGGCGTTAAGAGGAACTATTCTTCTTCATCATCCGGATCTAGGTCGAAATCGTCTTCGCCCTCATTCCAGTCGTCGTTTTCTTCATCCCACTCTTCGTCTTCATCATCCCAGTCAGGTTCATAACCTTCTTCTTCGTCAGGGCCTTCACCCCATACTTCTTCTTCATCGTCATCATAACCAGCGTAGTATCCTGCCATGCTGAGTCTCCTTGAGTGAAAATTCATTTTCAGTGTAGACATAAATATGACGTTTATGCGTTTTCGGGGAAGTGAGAATAGAAAATCTTGATGGAGTTATAAAAACGGTGAATCCGAGTCGGGATCCACCGTGAATCGATAGGCTATTTTTTTGCTGAGAAAGGGATGATAAGTAAATCACAGGAAACAGTATTCATCAGCTGACGGGCAGCAGAAGCCAGCAGGTTCCAGAATGACTGATGATGACCACAAACCAGCAGATCGACGTTTTGGGCTTCCACCACCTGATTGACCTCTTCCACCAGATTGCCGCACATCACCATGCTGCGCTCCAGCGGATAATCAACACCAGCCAGAATGGTATCCAGTTTACCTTTAGTATCGGCCAGCACTTTACGCTGCACGGTTTCAACATCAATATCGACCATCTCGGTGTAAAGGTCGCGTAAGTTGATATCGACATGCAGCACCGATAGTTTGGCGTTATGTCGTCGGGCAATGGTGATGGCTCTTTGCAGCAGAGGCTGGAAATCATCATTGATATCCAGAGCTACTAAAACGTGTTTATAGGTATGTTCCTGATTCATAGATCCTCCCCGGGCTAGTGAAGGCCCTCGTGTTCGGTGTCCTCGTCATCCTCGTCCATGTGCTCCCAGGCGTGCATCAGCTCACTGTGACGATCCTGCTGGGTGGCTTGCAGCATCTCAGCGAGAATGTGACGATATTGCACGCTCTTGGTGATGTACATTTTTTCGTCGTCGAGGAATGCGGTTTGTTCCCGCAGTAGTTTTTCATCATGCTCTTTGAAGGTTTGTCCGGCACGCCATGCCAGATTTCCCCTGATCCCCAGTTGTCTTAAAGCCGAAACCCCCAGATCAACCGCAGAGCCTACTGTTTCACGATAGATCAGTTCGACACCTAATTGCAGCAACTGATGTGCGTGAGCGCGATCTACCGCACGAACCAGAATTTTTAATTGCGGGAAATGACGCTGTGCCAGTTCGCACAGCGCAATCGATTTCGCTTGGTTACTGACGGCCACTACCAGCAATTTGGCCTTGTCGGCACCCGCGGCCTTCAAGAGATCGATGCGGTCGGCGTCACCATAGAACACCTTGTAACCATATTTACGCAGCATATCGATATGTGAAACATCGTTATCAAGCACGGTAGTACCAATACCGTGAGCATGAAGCAGACGACCCACTACCTGACCGAAACGCCCGAAGCCGACGATGATGACGGGGTTATCTTGTTCATCAATAGTGTCAGCCTCGCGCTCTTCACCTTCGAGCAGCTGCCAGCGCTCCTGCAGGTAGCTGTTCAGCATCAGCAATAATGGCGTAAACGCCATCGATAATGCGACGGTGAGTGTCAGCAGCGAGGTCAGATTGGCATCAAACAGCTTGAGTTGCAGAGCAAAAGAGAAGAGCACAAATGCAAATTCACTGCCTTGTGCCAGTGCAAATGCAAATGACCAGCGATGACCGTGCGTCATTCTGGCTAGTCCGCCCACACCCTGCAGGATCAGGAATTTAACTGTCAGTAGCATTAATAACAGACTGGTGATGAGCAGCGGATGTTGTGCCAGCAGAGAGAAGTTAATACCGGCACCGACTGAGATAAAAAACAGCCCGAGCAGCAATCCTTTGAACGGTTCGATGTTGGCTTCCAGTTCATGCCGGTATTCACTTTCTGCCAATACCACGCCTGCGAGGAAGGTGCCGAGCGCAGGTGACAGACCGACCGCTTCGGTTGCCAGCGCCGTCAGGATGACCAGCAATAGCGCCGCGGCGACAAAGATTTCCCGCAGCCCTGATTGCGCGATAAAGCGAAAGACCGGCCGCATCAGATAATGCCCACCGAGGACGATGCCGGCGATCACCAGCGCAATCAGCAGACCGTTTTGCCAGCCACTGAGCGATGCGGGTTCCGGTACAAACTTGAGGCCGGGCGCCAGAAAAGGCAGCATTGCCAGCATCGGGATCACGGCAATATCCTGAAACAGTAAGACCGAGAAGCTGGTTTGCCCGGCTTCGCTTTTCAGCATTCGACGCTCAGTCAGGCTTTGCAGCACAATAGCGGTGGAGGAAAGCGAGAGGATCATGCCAATCGCAACCGCCTGCTGCCAGCGCAGACCAAAAATCAGTGCAATAATGGAAAAGGCCGCCGTGGTGAGCAGCACCTGACTGCCCCCGATGCCGACAATCGGCCCTTTCAGTTGCCACAGCAGGGCGGGTTTGAGTTCCAGACCGATCAGAAACAGCATCAGTACAACACCGAATTCGGCCACATGCATGACATCATCGTTGGCACCGACAAAATTAAACAGATAAGGGCCGATGATGACTCCGGCAATCAGATAACCCAGCACTGAGCCCAGCCCTAAGCGGCGGGCGATCGGTACAGAAACCACCGCAGCGGTCAGAAAGATGGCAGCATCAAATAACAGACTTTGCTCCATCACAGCTCCTTAAGCAGGTCGGTCAGATAAGTGGCGTTATGCAGTTGCTGCGGGGTGAGCTCTTCATCCCGCAACGCAGTCAGCAGACGACGATATTGCTGACCTTTCATTTTCAGATATTCCGGATCGTTCACACTGTGATAGCCATACACGACAAATGGCGGCAACCAGCGCATCCCGCACATCAGTCCGCTTTGCTGGATGGGTAACAGATAATCGGTGATGGGATGGTGGTTATGACCGGTTGGTGAATAAGACGTCTCGCTCCCCCCGGTCGTGATAGCTGCCAGCAGATATTTGTGCTTCAGCGCATTGCCATCAGGGCCGAATGCGTAGCCATACTCCAGCACCTGTTCCATCCACTCTTTGAGGATGGCAGGGCAGGAATACCAGTACACCGGATATTGGAATACGATAATGTCGTAATCACGCAACATGCGCTGTTCACGGGCGACGTCGATAAACATGTTCGGGTAGTGCTGATATAAATCATGTACTTTGACATCTTCCAGCCCTTTCAGTGCTTTCAGCATCGCCCGGTTCGCGTGTGAACGGTGATATCCGGGGTGAGAGAAGATAATCAAAATACGTTTCATAGACTGCCACCACCTCCAGGGTCGCTGAACAAGTAAAAATTAAGGCCCTTATTCAGCTTGGTTCACTAAGACAGACAGGATAAAACATATTGTGGCGAATGCGGGTCATTTCTTTTCCGGAAATCCTACTTTGTTATCATCCTGTTAACTTCGTCGGATGTCGTTGAATTTCACTGTGATATGCTTTTGTTATGGTTATTGTATTACAACAGGACATGAGGCGTAGTATGAACTCGATTCTGCCCCCGATTGCGACTCAGCACCCGCATTCTTTGATTTATCATGGTGATGAGCGTATCGACCCTTATTACTGGCTGCGGGATGACACGCGTAGCAACCCCGAAGTTCTCGATTATCTGCACGCGGAAAATGGTTATACCGAAGCGATGTTACGGCCGACCGAAGCGCTGCAGAAAACCTTGTATCAGGAAATGGTCGATCGTCAGCTGCCGGATGACAGCTCTGTGCCGTATTACCTTAAGGGCTACTGGTATCGCAGCCGCTATCTGCCGGAGCAGGAGTATCCGCTGTATGAACGTCTGGCGGCGCGCCCTGACGCCCCGACAGAGCTGTTACTGGATGGGAACGAGCGGGCTGCCGAGGTCGATTTCTATGATTTAGGCGCGCTGGAAATCAGCCCCAGCAACCACTGGATGGCCTGCAGCGAAGATGTGGTCTCGCGCCGGCAATATCAGATCAGCGTCCGTAACCTGCAAACCGGAGAGTGGCTGGCCGATCGCATTGAAAATACTTCCGGCGATATTGTCTGGAGTGCCGACAGTGCCGGTTTTTTCTATGTGCGCTTAGATGAAGAAACGCTGCTGCCTTATCAGGTCTGGTATCACAAGCTGGGCAGCGAAACCGCGCAGGACAAACTGGTCTATGAAGAGGCGGATAACACCTATTATCTGCATATCAGCCACAACCGTTCGGAAGAGTATCTGCTGATTTCGTTGTCCAGTACGCTCAGTACCGAAGTACATCTGTTGTCGCTGAATACGCCGCAGGGTACCCCGACCGTCTTTCTCGCCCGCCGCCGCGGTCATGAATACGGAGTTGATCATTTCCAGCAGCATTTTTATGTGCGCTCCAACCGGGAAGGACGTAACTTCGCACTGTATCAGGCAACCGACGGTGCCGAGCAGTACTGGCAATGTCTGTTGCCGGTACGCGACGCGATCCTGCTGCAGGATTTTCTGTTGTTCCGCAATGCGCTGTTTGTGGAGGAACGTGAAGCGGGTCTGACATGCTTGCGTCAGCTCGATTTACAGGGGCAGGAAGTTCGCACGATTGCGGTGGATGATCCGGCTTATGTGCTGTGGATTGGGACTAACCCTGATCCGGAAAATACCGAATTCCGCTATGGCTACGCTTCACTGACGACCCCGACTACCCACTATGCGCTGGATATTGCCTCAGGTGAGCGCAAAATGTTGAAACGCCAGCCGGTGCTGGGCGATTTCAAACCTGAGGACTACCAGAGTCAGCGTTTGTGGATCACCGCCCGTGACGGCACTCATGTGCCGGTCTCGCTGGTCTATCGTAAAGATCAGTACCAACCGGGACAAAACCCGCTGCTGGTCTATGGCTATGGTGCGTATGGCCTGAGTGAAGACCCTTACTTTGCCTCATCGCGCTTAAGCTTGCTGGATCGCGGTTTTATCTTTGCGATTGCGCATGTGCGCGGTGGCGAGGAACTGGGGCGTCACTGGTATGAACAAGGGCGTCAGCTCAGCAAGATGAACAGTTTCACCGATTTCATTGATGTCACCGATGGCATACTGGCAGCCGGTTATGGCGATCCGAAACGGGTCTTCGCAACCGGGGGTAGTGCCGGTGGCCTGCTGATGGGGGCAGTGATCAACATGGCGCCGGAACGCTATCTTGGTGTGGTTGCTGTCGTGCCATTTGTTGATACACTGACATCGATGCTGGATGAGTCTATTCCGCTGACCACTGGTGAATATGACGAATGGGGCGACCCGCGAGATCCGGCTGTTTATCAATATATCAAAAGCTATAGCCCGTATGATCAGGTGAAAGCTCAGGCTTATCCGCACTTGCTGGTGGTCAGTGGCCTGCACGACTCTCAGGTTCAGTATTGGGAGCCTGCTAAGTGGGTCGCCAAACTGCGGAAGTATAAAACCGATGATAACTTGCTGCTGCTGAGTATGGATATGGATGCCGGACATGGAGGTAAATCGGGGCGTTATCGTTATTTCCTCGATATTTCGCTGGAATATGCCTTCATGCTGGCACTGGCGGATACAGGTATAAATTCTACATCTATTTGATCTGACGGCAGCATCCGGTAAAGCGGATGCTGCTACAATGATTTTATAAAGCTTGGTTGCGTGAGATCCTGAGCGCGGTCCGATTTATTTATTTAAGGAGCAGAACATGACAACAGTAGACCATATGGAAGACGTGTGCGAAGCCTGTGGCTGTGTAGCTGAGGTAGGCACCATCATTCGTGATGGCGATGATATCGTAATGATCCCGGTTGAAGGCGACGATGAAGCGGATGCCCGTGCACGTCAGGCTCGTTATGTTGATGTTGCTAAACAGGCTTGTCCGGAAGTGCTGGTCAGCAGCGAACTGCAGACGGTAGAAGGCGGTGTTGTGCTGAATACTACGCTGCAATTTACCTGCACCGCAGAGAAAATGATTTTCGAGATGCGTGCACGTTCTGTGCGTTAATTTCTGTTCCGCCGCCATTTTTCTCCTCTCTGGCGGCGGTTTCCGCTTTTTTTCACTCTGAATTCCTGCTTTTACTTTAATTCATTTCTATATCCTGGCTTACACGCGTGTAGGATATTTGCCATAGTTGCTGTGAGCATTGACGCTTCCTGCTGCAAGCCACATTCCTTTCTTTGTTTCTAACTGATTGAATTTATTTGCTTTATTTCTTGAAAAAACGTTTTGCTTACAAAATCTGCTTCATCCGGTTACTTGTAGGAAAACGGCAAATCTTTAGTATTACTTCTGCAGGACGCGCTGCGGCCTCTTCGGATTAAGAAGCCAGTCAGGATGACAAAGGACACTTCAGGATGAAGTTACTGTTACTCAGGATGAGTAGCTGTCAGGACGACACAAGGA
>SSEX01000015.1 GCA_008015085.1 Tolumonas sp.
ACTCACGACACACCATGGATGATGGATGTATATAACCGAAAGGAATTATAGCAGCAGACTCAAATCAAGACGATGAAAGGATAAACAGAAAAGAGAAGCTCAGCGCACAAATAAAAAATCCCTGACTCGCAGGGATTTTTTAAATATCAGAAGGGTAGTAATTATCCGCGACGGGCCTTGACAGCCTCGGCCAGTTGGCGCAACAAATATTCTGTATCATCCCAACCGATACAGGCATCCGTAACACTCTGACCACGAACCAGTGGTTTGCTTTCATCCAGATCCTGACGGCCTTCTACCAGATGACTTTCAACCATTACACCCATAATGTGTTTGTTACCCGAAGCAATCTGGCCACACACATCAGTGCAGACTTCCATCTGCTTCTTGAATTGCTTGGAGCTGTTAGCATGACTGAAATCGATCATCATCTTGGTTGGCAGACCCGCTTTTTCCAGATCTTTCACTACTGCAGCAACATGCTTAGCACTGTAGTTCGGTTCTTTACCGCCACGCAGGATGATATGACAATCCTTATTACCTTCTGTCGATACGATCGCAGAATGGCCGAACTTAGTCACTGACAGGAAGTTATGTGAAGCGCCAGCTGCACTGATAGCGTCAATCGCTACTTTAGTTGTGCCATCAGTCCCATTTTTAAAACCTACCGGGCAGGACAAACCAGACGCCAGCTCACGATGAACCTGAGATTCAGTAGTACGAGCACCAATCGCACCCCAGCTCATCAGATCAGCCATGTATTGAGGTGTGATCATATCGAGAAATTCAGTCGCTGTCGGCAAGCCGAGATCATTCAGATCTAACAACAACTTACGGCCAATACGCAAACCATCATTGATCTGGTAGCTGTTATCCAGATATGGATCATTGATCAAACCTTTCCAGCCAACTGTAGTACGTGGTTTTTCAAAATAAACACGCATCACAATTTCCAGTTGATCTTTCAGTTCATCTCGCAAAGCCAGCAGGCGTTTACCGTATTCAATCGCTGCTTCTGTATCATGAATTGAGCAAGGGCCAATCACAACCAACAGACGGTCATCCTGATCATTCAGGATCTTATGAATAGCCTGACGACTTTCAAATGCCGTATGAGTGGCAGTCTCAGTAGCAGGATACCGTTCCAGCAATGCAACTGGCGGTAATAATTCTTTGATCTCTTTGATCCGTACATCGTCTGTCTTATACATCATGACCTCTGTATATTTCTGTTTACAGGCAATTCCTGTTTGCCCGTTTGTGGCGAATCAATCTAGTTAGATTACCTTCTCCCGTCAATCATATTGTGACTTTGTTCGCCCCTAGTCGCTGCACAAGGTATAATGAGGCAGAAGCTGAATGCTATTCATTTACAGGAGATCCACATTGCGCTTTGACGAACTCACCATGCATAAACGCCTGAAAGAAGCGATGGCACACCTTAATTACACTGAGATGACCGAGGTTCAGGCTCAGACAATTCCGTATGCACTGATTGGAAGAGATCTAGCAGTCGCCTCGAAAACTGGTTCAGGTAAAACATTGGCCTATCTATTGCCATTAATGCATCGGTTGTTAACGTCAAGAGCACTTTCTACCCGTGGTCCTCGGGCTCTGATCCTGGCACCCACCCGAGAACTGGCCAAACAAGTTTACGCGCAGCTTCGCTTTCTGGTTGCTGGTACACAGATCCATTGCAGTTTGGTATTAGGTGGCGAAAACTTCAACGATCAAATCAAAGCCTTGCGTAAAACGCCTCAAGTTCTGGTGGCGACCCCTGGACGTTTGGTGAACCATCTGCAGGCTCGGAGCTTTCTGTTTGATGGCGTAGAAATTCTGGTGTTGGACGAAGCTGACCGTATGCTAGATCTCGGCTTTGCTGATGCGCTGAAACAGATCCATACCGCAGCTTCGCATCGGTTACGGCAGACATGGCTGTTCTCTGCCACATTGCATCACCAAGCTGTTGAGATGCTATCCGGCTATATTCTGAAAGCACCGCAGACAATTTCTATTGGTGAAATGCATGCTGTTCATGCCGATATTAAAGAAGTCTTTCATCTGTGCGACCATCTGGATCATAAACGTGCGCTGCTGCAGCATCTGCTGTCTCAGCCCGATTATCAGCAGGCTATTGTCTTTGTCGCAACACGTGATGATACCGACAAACTTGCGGCACAATATAATGAGCAAAAAATTCCTGCCCTCGCCCTCTCCGGCGATATGAAGCAGAATCAGCGTAACCAGGTAATTGATCAATTCTCACGTGGGCATGCAAAAGTGCTGTTTACAACGGATGTTGCGGCACGAGGGTTGGATCTGTTGCATGTATCACTGGTAGTAAACTTTGATATGCCGAAATTGCCTGAGGAATATATTCACCGCATCGGTCGAACTGGCCGGGCCGGTAATCAGGGAACCGCCGTTTCATTAATCAGCCCGAAAGACTGGAATTCATTCCAAGGTTTGCTGGCACTGCAGCGCCGAGAAGTAATATTCAGCATCATCGAAGGGCTTGAAGGAAAATTTAAAGGCGTATTAGCTCCGCAAAAGAAACGTTTCTCAGGAAAAGAACAACACCCGCTGTCAGCAGCAAAAAATGCTCAGGCAAAACGAAAAGTGAACAAAAGCAGCTCAAAACCGGGTGCAGGTATGAAAAAAGGTACCGGACGGAATGCCGAAGCTTTTGTGCGGGATACTGATGGTTTTGCACCGCTTCGCAGAAAAGCACCGACAGAAGCCAGTTACATTGAAACAGACTCTGGAAACGAACCAGAATAAGCCATCTGGCCGGGGCGGATTATCCTAACCGGCTATGCAATGCCTGCCATGAAGCTTCGGCCACATTTGTAGTGGCTTGTAATAACGCCGCAATATGCGGACGAGATTCACGGCAGGCAATCTCCAACTGACTACACATATCCTGTAATGCAATCGCTCCCAGCGCACCGGCACTACTTTTAACTGCATGCGCCCGTTTTGCGGCTGCTGCAAGATCCTGCTGCGGAACAAGCGTCGCGAGTGCTTCTATATGCTCCTTGCTTTCCTGCAGGAAAATCATGACCAACTGTTTAAACAGATCTGGGCTTGTGTCGCTTAATAACGTTTGAATGATTTGTTCATCAAGAATCGGTTTTGTCGTACCCATCATTGAAACGGAAGATTCTTCTGTCTTTTTCCCCACAGAGGTTTCTTTCTTCAGAACCCATTTCTTAATCAAGGTATATAACTGTTCACGCTGCAGTGGTTTGCTCAGATAATCATTCATCCCAGCTTCCAGACACGCATCTCTGTCATGAGCAAATGCATGCGCGGTCATTGATAAGATGGGTAATGTCGCATAACGTCCGCCAAGTGCACGAATCCGCCGCGTTGCTTCCAGACCATCCATGCCAGGCATAGATACATCCATAAGGATCACATCAAAATCTGATTCTTGTATCTTTTCAATCGCCTGGAAGCCATCATTAGCTATCGTGATCTTACAGCCTGTTTTTTCCAGCATAGCCATGGCAACCATTTGATTGGTAAGGCTGTCCTCCACCAACAAGATATTGACTGGTAACATATCCATTTCTGCTGCTGTATTTTGCTCCGGCACGGCACCATTAGTGCGAACAGGTAGAGTAAACCAGAATGTACTGCCAATCCCCAGTGCAGAGTGACAACCAATTTTGCCGCCCATCAGCATGACCAGCCGCGCAGCAATAGCTAATCCCAGACCTGACCCCCCAAAACGACGATCCAGATTGGTATCGACCTGAGAGAACTCCTGGAATAAACGGTGCTGATCCTGCTCTGAAATACCAATTCCTGTATCACTGATATGAATAATCAATTGCGGCACAACATCATTATCTGATGATTGTTCCGGCAACATTCTCACAGAGATATTAATACTTCCTTTCTCTGTAAATTTGATGGCATTCGCTAACAAATTTTGCAGGATTTGCCTTAACCGGGAAGGATCCGCTGAAATCACCTCCGGTACATCATCGCCAATATTCAGACCAAAATGCAGTTTCTTGATAGCGGCTTCTTTTTCAAATAAAGAGGCTAAGCCATCCAGTAAATCATGAAGCCGGAAAGAAACAGACAGCAATTCTAAGCGCCCAGCCTCGATACGGGAAAAATCCAGAACATCATTAACCAACTGCAGGAGAGAACGTCCGCCCTCACAAACACCTTGTGTCAGTTTGCGTTGTCGTTCATCAAGCTGAGTTTCCAGCAACAATTCGGAAAGATTAATCACCGCATTCAGAGGGGTTCGGATCTCGTGACTCATCGTCGCCAGAAAATGGCTTTTTGCTTTATTGGCTGCCTGGGCTTCATCTCTTGCCTGAGTCATATTTTGCTGTGCAATTTTCAGCCGTTGATATTGCAGGCAACTGGTGAGAGCAAGAGCCAGTTTGTTCACCAGTGGCCGGATTTCTCGCAGTAGACCATCACGAAATGGAGCACTTCGCCCAAGCAATAAAGCACCAAAATCCTGTATAGGCCATCCATAATAATAAAGTCCGGCCGTTTCAAAATAACATGGCTGTTCAGGAAAGGGTTGACCGCTTGTCAAACACTCGATGGAATGATTTATCGCCTGATGCAGAAACTGATTCCGGACGGCAGCCCGCGGGAGTATGTATGTGGGAGTATAGAAATCGTCCTGTTCATCCCGCAATACAACAGCTGCCGTTGCACAGCCCAGACCCCGCAAGAAAACTGGGATGCACTCTGCCAGCATTTTTTCCAATTCAATACTTTCGCCAATCGACATGGCGATTTCGTGTAAAACTTCCTGTTCAATTAATCCCTGACGTATCACTGGCCAGCAATCCTACTACCGAGGTTTTGTTATAGAGTTCGAGATAATCATAGCCACTGTTGGCTATTTCACCCAAAGTCAGCGCACCGGCAAGTGGCACTTCCGGCATAGATACATGGGTGATTTCACGCGCAAATAATTCACCGAGGAATAGTACACGGGAAATGCAGTCCATAAATAACATCAATTGTGGCTGCCGGCCCTTTAAGTTTTCAGCCGCTTTCTGACGGGCTTTACCGGCTGCAGACGAAACATAATCAGGTTTACCATGCATAACATGCAAATAGGAACCACGTCTTACATCTCCGACACAAACGATGCGCTGACCATTCAGTGCAATCGGATCTCGGATAACCAGTTCATCAGCTAATTTAGCTATACCAAATGGATATGCTCTCGCCATTTCAGAAAAAGACTGTTCAGAAAAACGCATCCCTGAATGATCTTCCACAACACTCCGGTAAACTTCCGCGGCCGGACGCCAGTCAATAGAGACAATTTCATTGTCTTCTACCTCCGTCACTTTGAAAGCTCGAGATATTGATTGCCAGCCGTGAGCAACACCAATGCCACTTTGAACATCTGCCATCACTAGAATAGCTGCATCCGCTACGATGCCTTGCGGAGTGATAACACAGGGTTGATCCAGCTTTTGTAGTGAACCACAACCGCCGCCAATGTAGTTTATTTCCAGACCATACTGATTAAATAGCCCATCAATCAGCCGTTGAACACCCGAACTCATACCATGCACAAATGTAAATAGCGTCCCTCTTTCAGTATTCTGCCATGGTAGCTGTCGCTGTAATTCAGCTTCAACTTGTGTGGTTTTACTTAGCGCAGGGATCACCGCAAGATTGTATGAACAGGAAAAACCAATCAAAACAATTCCGGCAGTCAATAGTGACTTTTCATATAAGACATACGGAAATAACCCACCAATGATGGGTTTGGGGCTGGTAACTAATACATGATTAATATCATCATGGGTAATCTCTGTCTGTACTGCCATCAACATCACAATAAACCGAACATTGGGATCTGCATTCAGTACATCCAATTCGTGTTGTAATTGCGTCAGTCCTGCCGACACCAAAACACTTTTCATTCATAATCCCCGCTACAGCATTACAATTTTTAAGTCGCTTGCCACGCTAACCGTTTTCGATAAATCGTTGACGGACTTAACTCCAGTAATGCAGCCGCCTGAGGAATATTGCCATCACAGGCTGCAATTGCATGTTCAATCGTTTCTTTTTCCACAATCCACATCGGTCTAATCGTCTCTGCAGAGATTGCATCTGTCGTTATTCCCGAGACAGGAGCGACAGCCGTAGCAGTTATCACTTTTACTGGTACTGTATTAAGTGGTGGCGGAAACATACTCGGTAATACTTTCTCTCCATCGTGCAATACCACGATATTACGGATCACATTCTGCAATTGCCGCACGTTTCCCGGCCATTCATAGTTCATCATCATATTTGCAGATTCAGCACTAAAATCGTGGAAATGTTTATTTTCCTCGACAGAAAATTGCGTCAGAAAACGGCGGGCAATGGCCAGTACATCCTCCCCCCTTTCTCGTAACGGTGGAAGCAAGACAGGAATCACATGCAAGCGGTAATACAAATCTTCACGGAAACGCCCGGCCTGCACTTCCACAATAGGATCTCGGTTCGTCGCACAGACAAAGCGGACATCAACAGTTTCTAATTTGCTGCCACCTACTTTTTGAAATGTTCCGGTCTGAATAAAACGCAATAATTTTGCCTGCAGCTCCAACTCCATTTCACAGATTTCATCAAGGAACAGCGTGCCCCCATCAGCTCTGGCTGCAGCACCTTCACGA
>SSEX01000018.1 GCA_008015085.1 Tolumonas sp.
GATTACAGTCATGCTCCTGGCCACCATGTACAATTAGTACCGTCCGGGCCATTTACCGGCGGTGATTGTATTCAGCAGATCCTGCTGCAGGCAATTTATCAGGCTGAACGGAGTCTGGTATTGACCAGTCCTTATTTTGTTCCGGACGATCCATTGGTAGCGGCTTTACAATCCGCAGCGGCCAGAGGCGTATCGGTTCAGTTAATTATTCCTGAGCGCAGTGATTCCCGAATGGTTAGCTTTGCCTGTAATGCGTTTTTAGAAGAGTTAATGAGCTCTGGTGTAGAAATCTATCGTTTCAGGAAAGGATTATTGCATACTAAGAGCGTGTTGGTGGATGATGAAATAGCGTTGATTGGCACTGTTAATCTGGATCGTCGTAGTCTATGGTTAAATTTTGAAGCAACCTTACTGCTTGATGATCGGGCTTTTTCAGCCATGCTTAAAGAGTTACAGCAAAGCTATATACAGCAAGGAAAGCAATTACAATTGACCGAATGGCGTAAGCGTTCATGGTTGCAACGGATGCTGGAAAATATTTTCTATTTGTTTAGCCCATTGTTGTAATGGCTGAATGCGATATACCGAAAGTTATAACGTAAAAAACGGGAATGCAAAACGATAACAAGGGAGCGTTTATGAGTTCAAAATTTGCTATTTCATTGCTTGGCCTGACTGTAGCTGCGGCGGTAGCTGCTGTTGGTACCAGTGTCTATACAGCCCGCAAGCTGGATGAACAGATCCAAAAAACAATCGAACAAGTCAACACCAGCCATGTGGTGCGTGCCAGCTGGTATTTAACATCATCGCTGCCGTTTTCCCGGAATGGTGTTTTACATCTGGTATTCCTGAATGAACGTATGCGGGAAAATGCCAAAGCTGTGCCTGTTATTCATAATGATCCTGAATCATTACAACGTGTACAGGAAGAGATGGCTGAACCGTTGACCGAGGAAAGCCGCAAGCCAGTTGAGCTATATATCAATATATCAAATACCACCTTTCCATTTATTGTCAAAGGTACGGCATCTCTGGATATGATGCGAGGTACCCCTGGTGATTTGGTAAAACGCAAAGAGTTGCCTGCAACATTACCAATGACATTGTCGTGGCAATACATCGCTCCGAATCAGGATTTCGGAATGCGGTTAAGTATGGATAGCTGGAAGATTGCTCAGCCTGACCAAGATGTTAGTGTCGGTGCAGCTGAGTTTTCATTGAAAGGTGATCTGTCAGATGCGCTGGAACTGAATTATGCATGGGATGGTTTCAAGGCCAATGGTCGCTACAATGGACATAATACAGTAGAAATCATGCCTCTGGATGGCAGTTCATTATTACGTAACTTTTCGGGGATCTGGATCTCTCCTGAGGGACATATGCGCCTTGCCGGGATGAAGGCGTCGGCTTCTGACGGTAAGTTTGATATGGGTGAGTTGCAGTTTAATTCAGTGATGGATGAAGTGGTGACGGAAACGGGCACCATGCTGAATATGAAACATAAACTGGTATTAAATAAACTGGCATTGCATTCTGCACAGGACCAATTCGATGTTGAAGATCTGCAGCTCGGTGTCAATTTCACTGGTCTGAACAAACAAGGACTGGAAGAGCTGGCGGCACAAATGCAGGCAAAACAACCTGACTTTATGCAGATGATGAAAAGTCTGAATAAGATAACGACCCGGACTATGCGGGTTGAATTGGCTCCATTCCGTATGAAACTAAACAAGGCAATGGTGACAGCCACTGGAAAGCTGGAGACTTTGCCATTTGAAGTTGAGCAAGTGATGCAAGCTGCGGCGGCTCATACGCCTGATCCATTCAAATACATGATTCAGGGTGATTTGAACTTTTCTGCCGAAATGAACGCGATTCAGGCATTACCTGCAGACGTTCAGCAGCAGTTAGATGTTTTGCAAAAACAAGGTTATGTAAAAATCGATAACAAAGGTCTGAGCAGTAATATGCTGTTGCGTGGTGGGGTAGTAACGGCAAACGGTAAAATCGTCGACATAGAGCCGACTCAGATGCAGGAAGAGGAATAATCGTTCTTTCTGTGTCATCGCGCTGTCATATCACTCCTTTATGTTGTTGCCGGGTAAGTTCTATCTGGCAGCACATAAAGGGCACGTATGCATAAATATAAAAAATGGATATTTTTTCCTGCTGGAATAATCCTGCCGTTTGTACTGATAATCACCTGGTTTACCGGCCATCGGCTGGATAATCAGATAGCAACATGGCTAACGCAAACCAGTCATATTCACGGGGTTGCAACCAGCTGGTTTGATCAGGAAAAAAATCTTCTCACGCGTAAAGCGACACTTCATATTCTTATTTCAGAACCTGTTCAGCTGCTTTCTCTTATTCCATCCCTGAATGGCGACAACCAGATACATCGTTGGCTGCAGCAGCAAACTTCCCTTGATTTGTATATTGTGATTGATCATTCCGTATTACCTGGGGTTGTGCGCGGAAATGCTCATCTTGATCTGAAACGGGGCTCATTCGCTGAATTGTCAGAGAAGCTGAATATTCCACATGATCTTTATTGGAATATTAATGGCTTTACCGGTGATATCACGGCTGGTCTTGAAATGAAAGAGTGGAACTGGTTAAGAGATGAGCAGACCTGGCTGGTTGCTCCGTTACACATCAATACAGAATTTACCGATTCGGAACAAATCAATTTTTCTGTACTTTGGCAGGGATTTCAATGGCGGAATAACAATCAGCAAGCGCAGGGCTCTCTTGCTGATTTATCACTGGAAGGCAAACTGCTGGTCACGGATGGGCTCTGGCTGATGCCACAAACTAAATTGGAATTAAAAGAGCTGGAGATACGTCAGCCAAAGCGGCAGCTGATGATCAAACAAGGTCATTGGGTCATGCGTATCGGTGAGAATCGGGACGGGTTACTGAGTGTTGTCGATGTCCGCAGTCAATCTGATATCCGCAGTCTTGCCTATAGCAGTCAGCAGAGTGATTATCAGCTGAATGATCTGAAAGCCGGTTTAACGTTGAGTGGGGTTAACCGTCAGGGTATTGAATCGCTACTGATGAATTCTGGTATGGATGCAACAGACACGGCTAAATGGAAAGCGGGTCTGAATTTGATCACCCGTAATGGCGTTCAGTTTCGTTTAGACCCGTTCGACCTGCAATTGAATCGGCAGCCAGTCAAAGTGCACGGTGAAGTGACTTCGCGTCCGTTTGATATCTCACAGATACATCAGGTTGAATCAATGCGTTCGCTCTTACAGGGAGATGTGTCAATTGAGATTGCACCGACATTGCCACAGCAATTTAGTTATGCTGCTAATCTTGTACCTGATTTGATTTCAGATGGTTATCTGGAGCAGAGTAACAGCGGATATATTTCGACGAAAATCAGAATGGTAAACGGGAAGTTGTCAGCAAACGGTGTTGCGGTGCCTTATTGATAACTGAACAGAGAAACGGCGGAATGATCTTCCGCCGTTAGAGGATTACTTGAATACAACGGTTCTGTTGCCGTAAACGAAGACACGTTCTTCAGAAACGGCAGTTAATGCCTGATTTAGTACTGAACGTTCACCATCACGTCCGGCTTTAGCCATATCTTCAGCAGAGAAATTATGGTCAACCCGAATGACGCCTTGTTCAATGATTGGGCCTTCATCCAAATCGTTGGTGACGAAGTGTGCTGTAGCACCAATGATTTTTACACCCCGGTCAAACGCCTGCTGATATGGACGGGCGCCAATAAATGCCGGCAGGAATGAGTGGTGGATGTTAATGATGCGATATGGATAGGCTGCTACAAAGCTTGGTGTCAGAACACGCATATATTTAGCCAGCACTACATATTCCGGCGCATATTCATCAATGATGGTGCGCATTTTAGCTTCGTGTTCTTCACGGCTTAAACCTTCATGGCTTACATGATGGAACGGAATATTGAACTTGCTGGTCAGATCAGCAAGCACATCATAGTTACCAATGACTGCGACCACATCCAGATTCAGCGCGCCTTCATAGCATTTCATCAGAATATCACCGAGGCAGTGAGCTTCTTTCGTCACCATGATAACCACTCGTTTTTTCCCAGCCGGGACTAAACGGCGTTTTGCACCCTGAGGTAAGGTGTCATCCAGATCGCCCAGCAAGGTTTCATCATTGAAACGACCTTCCAGTTCGGTACGCATGAAGAAACGTCCTTCTGTGTGATCAACAAACTCGTCGTTTTTGATGATATTCAGCTGGTGTTTGTAACAAATATAAGTGATTTTTGCGATCAGACCCTGAGCATCAGGGCAGTCAGTGAGAAGGATCTTACGTTTCATCCCGAAGGTTTCCTTGGAAAAGGGCCACGACCAATAATGGCGCAACACTATGCCACAAAACGATGTTCAGAGCAGCGAAAAATCGGTTACCAGTATGAATTAAAGCATTTCGCGGTTGTATATGAACGAAATAAGATGCGTTACTATTTAGCTGTCTATTATACCTGCCGGAAGATTGGTTATGTCTGTTGAAATGGAATCTGAATTACGATTTAACCGTACCATCGCTGCCTTTGACGAGGCTAACACGCATGATCCGCGTAAAGTGCCTGATGATGCAGGAAATAGGGTGGCATATGAACTCTTATATGCACAACGGATGAGTGACATGCTGCATCATTTTTATCCGCAGGCATCAGAGGCACTGAAACTGGCGGCTCGCTCGCAGCATATTGAGCGTTGGTTGTTACCTCGCGATCATTATCCGATGGATCGCAAAGGCTATCTGCAATGGCGTAGTGAGTTAAAATTGCGTCATGCGACCCGAGCGTGCGAGATAATGGCTGCTGAAGGCTATGACAGTAGTCTGTGTGAACGGGTGGCCGCATTGCTAAAAAAAGAAAAACTGAAGAGTGATGAGGAAAGCCAGGTGCTGGAAGATGTCATATGTCTGGTATTCCTGCGTTATTATTTTGCTGAATTTGCTAAACAGCATGACGAGGCAAAGTTAATTGATATTCTGCAAAAAACATGGCGTAAAATGTCTGAAGCCGGTCATCAGTCTGCGTTGAAATTACCGCTGTCAGACGATGAAATTGCGTTAGTAACCAAAGCGCTGGCATAGCTGTTGAGCTTTGGCGTATTCAGTAAAACAGGAGTATATGTATGTTGAAATTGGGCCGGGCTATTCTGGCAGGTATTGCATTGACACTGGCAGGTTGTGCCGCTCTGCAACCTAAGCTGGAGGCACCTGCGGTGGCGGTGAACTCGGTGAAGGTGATGCCGGGGCAGGGGCTGAATGTTCGCTTCCTGATCGGATTGCATGTAAAAAACCCTAACGCGATCCCATTGCCGATTCATGGTGTTAATTACACAGTTGCTTTGTCTGGTCAGCCGGTCGTGTCGGGTAATACGCAGGATCAACCGACTATACCAGCGCACGGTGAACAAGATGTTGAAATTGAAGCGGTGGCAGACCTGATGAATGGTTTATCGCTGGCTAATTCTTTGCTGAGTAACCCGCTGCAATCTGAAGTGCCTTATGCAGTGAAAGCTTCGCTTGATGTGGGAGCATTCCTGCCGAATATTCCTGTGCAGAAAAGCGGTATGGTTAATCTGACAACCGGTGTGATTCGCTGATCTATTCACTTTAAGCTCCCGGATCTATGTCCGGGAGCTTCTCATCACAATAATTACGATTACTCCTGCATTACAACATCGCTGACATATACTTTTAACAGATACTCCAGCAGTTATTACGGATAACTTTACCGATGAAGAAAATCTCTCTGTTTTCAGGCATCTGTTGTCTTCTGTATCCCTTATTCGTGTCTGCTGTCGAATTGTCAGATCAGGTGACAGTGAATGGCTTTGGTACGCTGGGCGCGACTAAAACCACAAATGATACCTTGGGGTTCAGACCCAACATTTCTGATGATAACGTGACATTTGAACAATGGAATCTGGCTTCACGTTCACTGGCTGGTGTGCAGATGAACGTAGCCTGGGGTCCTCAATGGTCTTCTGCCATACAACTGGTGCATCAGAAACGCGTTGAAAATAGTCTGCAAGACAGCATTCAACTGGCTACAGTGAGTTATTTACCTACTCCCGAATGGGCGATCCGTATTGGTCGTCATTCTCCCCGTGTATACATGCTGACGGATACCCGGAATGTCGGCTATGGCTACCTGTGGACGCATCCTCCCATGGAGTTTTATGGTCAGTTGCAGACGACTTATATCGATGGGCTGGAAATTGGTTATACCCGACAATTTGATGACGCCGATATGCTGCGAGCTACGTTGTGTGGCGGTAAAACTGACATGTGGATGGCTTATCCCGGATATAGCTTTGAGGCCGATTTTGGTCAGTCTGTCGGTTTAACACTGGAGTTTGAACATCAGGCTTGGACATTCCGGGGGAGTGCTTCAGTCGTAAACAATCAGAATCAGTGGGTGGACCAATTATTGCGTCAGCCGTGGAACCAATATAACGCGGCAGGTTTATCCGGTGCCGCATCAGTTGCGGATGCACTGGATACAGAAGCTACCCTGATGGCATTTTATTCTCTTGGTATTGCTTATAACGATCAGAATTGGATTATCCAGAGTGAGCTCAGCAGACTAAATGCTGAGAGTAAAATTGTGCCGGATACGGTTGCTGGTTACCTCAGTATTGGTCGCCATATAAACGAGTTCACCCCATATATTATGTATTCACGGATACATACCAGCTCTTCTGATTACTCGTTGCCTGCCGATGTCAGTTATTACGCGCAGTACAGTAATCAGCTGAATTATCTTGCAAATACCTCGTTATTGTTTCTGAACAGTAGGTTTGATCAAGAGGGAGTTGCTGCGGGTGTACGTTGGGACATCAATTCACATTTGGCGCTCAAAACTCAATGGGATAGAAAATTTATTTCAGCAGGTGGCAACCATCTGTGGTGGAACACTGGTGGGACAGATTCATCTGTCGAAGACATCTTCACTATCAATCTGGACTTTGTATTCTGATGATGACGAAATTATTCAAATTCATTGTGTTTACTGCCAGTTTGTTGACTGCATATTCGGGTCAGGCTGAAATCTGGGTAGTGGTGCATCCTTCTAATCCGACGAAAAGTATGAGTAAATCAGAAGTAAGCGCATTATATCTTGGCCGCTATCAGGCATTTAAAGATGGTTCGTTTGCTTTACCGTTTGATCAAAATGCCGATGGCGAGTTTCGTAAGGAATTTTATCAGCAATTAACGGGCAAAAGTGTTTCCTTCATTAATGCTTATTGGGCCAGGATCCTGTTCACAGGGCGCGCGACACCTCCGCGCCAGGTTGAAGATAATGATGCTGTGATAGACGTGGTTAAGAAGAATCCGTCAGCTATTGGCTATGTAGCCGCCGGCACCAAGCTGGATGGGGTTAAAGTCGTTTTACGGCTCTAGATATATTTTAATCTGAATTGCGATCATACAGTTTGATGCCTGCTTTACCGGACTGTTTGATCTCATACATGGCGATATCAGCACATTCGAAAGCAGCTGCGAAACTAATCGCAGATTGCGGGCATAGCACAATACCAATACTGGCACTCACGTTTGCGAGCTGCTCACCCGCTAATGGGATTGGTATATTAATTTCATTCAGTAATTTTCGGGAGAGCTGTATTGCTTCTGTTGGCCCGACACCGGGTAAAGCAATCACAAACTCATCTCCGCCCCAGCGGGCGACAACATCACTTTTCCGGGTTGCTGAAGTGAGCCGGTTTGCAACAGAAATTAATACCTGATCCCCGGCCTCGTGCCCCATCGTGTCATTAATAGCTTTAAATCCGTCCAGATCAATAACAAGTAACGCCATCGATTTTTGCATCGAATAGGCTTCATCAATCATTTGTGAAATATGGCGTTCAGCGATGCGCCGGTTTTTAAGATGCGTTAAATGATCGGTATTAGCCGCTTGTTCTGATTCATCCAACGCTTCATATTGTCTGGTAATATCATTGATAAAAATCATGATGATTTTCTCATCAAAGGTATTTATAGCCTCTCGGATATTGATACTAACCCAACGGCGGTGATTACTTCCATGAGAGAGCAATTTTACATCAATACTGGCATCTGAATGTTCATCCAATAATTTATCGGATAGCGCGGAAAACCTCGCCGTTCAGGGCGAGGATGAATAGCGCAACGGCGAAGCCGTTCTGAGGGCTACGCCGGAGTTTGTTGCTGCTCAATATACTGCCGGATGATCTCAATTGGCGCACCGCCACAGCTCCCCGCAAAATAACTGGGCGACCAGAGCGCACCGCCCCAGAGTTTCTTTTTGATCGAGGGGTAATTCTTTTTTCGGATCATCCGACTGGAAACGCCTTTCAAGCTATTCACCAGCGACGATACTGCCACTTTGGGCGGGTAATTCACCAGTAAATGCACATGATCGTCTTCACCGTCGAATTCAACCAGCTCTGCTTCAAAATCAACGCAGACCTTTTCAAAGAAGATTTTCAGATCATCCAGCACTTCTTTGGTAAAAACGTTACGCCTATATTTTGTCACAAAGACCAAATGAACATGCATTTTAAAAACACAATGCCTGCCATGTCTTAAATCACTTTCAATTTCCATAGACCAATCTATAATTGAGTTGTATTGACACAGTATGAGCAAGCTATGCAACGACTGCAAGCCTACAAATTCGAACTGATCGTTACTGGAGAACAACAGCGCCAGATGCGCCGCTTCTCCGGTGCCTGTCGGTTTGTCTATAACAAGGCGCTGGCGTTGCAAAAAGAGCGGCATGAACAGGGCGAAAAGAAACTCTCCGCCTTTGAACTGAACAACCTGTTACCACAATGGAAAGCAGAGCCAGAAACACAATGGCTGTCTGACTCACCCTCACAAACACTGCAACAGTCGCTGAAAGATTTAGATCGGGCGTATAAAAACTTCTTTGCCAAACGTGCTGATTTTCCCCGTTTCAAAAAGAAAGGTTCAAGTGATAGTTTCCGTTACCCGCAAGGTATCAAGCTGGAGCAGGGAAATAGCCGTATTTTTCTGCCTAAAATCGGCTGGTGTCGTTACCGCAACAGTCGGATGGTAGACGGTGATATTAAAAACGTCACGGTCAGTCAGTCGTGCGGCAAATGGTTTGCGGCCATTCAGACTGAACGTGAAACGGATATTCCTACTCCCAATGGCGACATGATCGGCATCGATGTGGGTATTGCCCGTTTTGCCACCTTGTCGGATGGTTCATTCTATGAACCGCGCAACAGCTTCAAAACGCTGGAAAGTGCCTTGCGTAAAGCGCAGCAGGCCATGAGCCGCAAGGTAAAATTCAGCAACAACTGGAAAAAGGCAAAAGCCAAAATCCAGTGTCTCCATGCCAAAATCGGCAACAGCCGCCGTGACTACCTGCATAAAACTTCAAGCGACATTAGCAAAAACCACGCGATAGTCTGTATTGAAGATTTGCAGGTCAAAAACATGTCAAAATCAGCGGCAGGAACCGCCGAGCAACAGGGTAGGAATGTCAGGGCGAAGTCAGGACTGAATAAAGCCATTCTTGATCAAGGCTGGTTTGAGCTCCGTCGCCAGCTCGATTACAAGCTGGCATGGAATGGCGGCCACCTGATCGCGGTTCCACCGAAAAACACCAGTCGGACATGCCCGTGCTGTGGTCATATATCGAAAGATAATCGCA
>SSEX01000054.1 GCA_008015085.1 Tolumonas sp.
AGGTCGGATCCACGGTCAGTGCAGAAGCAGTCAGTGCATCGTGAGAACGACGCATACCACGTCTGGAACGGGTTTTACGGTTCTGTTGTACGGCCATTGACCTTACTCCTAATTAACTTACTTGCGTTTCAAACTAGTTAGAACAGCAAATGGGTTTGGACGCTCATCAGCAGGGTCGATCTCACCCCACGTCATTTGCGCGCCTGCCATTGGACATTCCTCCAATGGGTGCATAGCCACGATCGGCAGACTAAGAATTAATTCATCCTCAATCAACTCGTTAAGATCAAACTCGCCATTTTCATCAAGTTGAATCAACTCGTAAGATTCTGGCAGTTCATCCTCTATCGTGTTCCTCAAAAGAGGAGTATACGAAAATTCAGACTTGCAGTGGTATTCAAATTCCCCTGAACAACGCTGACATTCAACGATTAATGTTGCTTCTGCAGTTCCCTGCAGAACAATTAATCCCTGAGCGTCAGTGAAAAAGCTCAGCGTAGCTTCAATATCACCAACAATTCCGTTAGAGGATTCGGCCAGACGCGACATACACTTAGCTTCAACAATTCCCTGGTAATCAAGGCGTTTAGCTGTGCAACGTACTGGATCGATCTTTATGGGCAGTTTCACCTTTTGCATAAGGCGGGCATGATATAGACACAACCCAAGATAGTCAAAGGAAAAACAACAATGAGCATCCCTGATTTAGTGCTGGCATCAACTTCAGTTTACCGGAAAACACTTCTGGAAAAAATCCAGATCCCCTTTCACTGTGTCGCACCCCAAATAAACGAAACACCTATTGATAACGAGACGGCGGAACAGTTAGTTCAAAGGCTTGCTTTAGAAAAAGCCAAAGCGGTTGCAGTGCAACACCCAAACAGCTGGGTTATAGGTAGTGATCAGGTATGTACTATTAATGGACAAATTGTAGGTAAACCCGGAACTGAGTCCGCAGCAATTCATCAGCTACAGGCAGCAGCAGGACAACGAATTACATTTTTCACTGGTTTGTGCCTCTATGATGCCGTACAGCAGCGTTATCAGTTATGTGCAGAGCCATTTCACGTTCATTTCCGTCAATTGAATACAGAACAGATCCAACGTTATATCAACGCCGAACAGCCGCTCAATTGTGCTGGCAGCTTCAAATCGGAGGGATTAGGAATTACGTTATTTCACAAACTAGAAGGCAGAGACCCCAATTGTCTGATCGGTCTTCCACTCATAGCACTCGTGGATATGTTGGCAGCATGGGGAATTGAGCTGCCTTTGTGATTTTCTTGCTCCCGGTTTTATTTAAATTAAAACCAGGAGCAAATATCATGACTATAAATGCGGATAAAGATAACGGTGTAAATCCGTAACTGATTCCATGATCGCAACTGGCTGATGCATCGCGAGCATATGCGGAGCATGTACGCCCCAGGTAACACCAATGCTATCCATGCCTATAGCCCTTGCCATAGCAAGATCATGGACTGAATCACCAACCATGACCGCATCAGTCACTGAAAACGATAACTCATCCAGTATTTGTTCAAGCATCAACGGATCTGGTTTTGATTTTGCGTCATCGGCACCCCGTCGGGTACGGAATAACTCACCCATCGCAGTTTCTGTCAGTACTCGCTCTAAGCCACGCCGGGACTTGCCAGTAGCAACCGCCAATGATTTACCTGCCGCATGCAATTGCCGCATCATCGGTTCTATACCTGAGAATAACGGCGTTGGTGTATCATCCAGATGCTTATAGTATTCGCCATAACATTGAATCAAACGCTGATGCTGCTCAGGTACATCATCTGGAAACAACTTTTGCATGGCTTCCGCCAAACTAAGACCAATGATATCTTTCACCGATACACTAGTAGGTACAGGCAAACTGCAAACCTGTGCAGCTTTTTGCATACAAGAGACTATCCGCTGTACCGAATCCATCAGCGTACCGTCCCAATCAAAAATGATGAGTTGATACTCTTTCATTTCATTTTTCCAGTCGATCTAATACAGCTTGCAACTCTTTACCTAATGGCGCTTCCAGCGTTAACTCTTTATCTGTAACAGGATGAGTGAACGTCAGTCGGTACGCATGCAAAAACAACCTGTTCAAACCAGCCAGTTTGACTTGTTCATCAAAGGCTCTCTCACCATATTTATCATCACAGGCAATCGGGTGCCCCGCATGAGCGGTATGCACACGAATTTGATGCGTACGACCAGTAATCGGGCTTGCCATTACAAGTGTCGCATTGGCAAATTTTTGCACGATCTGAAAACGGGTCTCAGATGGTTTACCATCACTATTGACGCGCACAATTCGTTCACCAGATTGCAAAATATTTTTCAGCAACGGCGCATTGACCACTTTGACATGCGGCTGCCATTGTCCACGAACCAGTGCCAAATATTGCTTCCGCATCGTTTTTACACGCAATTGCTCATGTAGATGTTTTAAAGCGCTACGTTTTTTGGCTACCAACAGCAAGCCGGATGTATCACGGTCAAGGCGATGAACCAGTTCCAAAAATTTACTTTCCGGACGTAAGGCGCGCAATCCCTCAATTACGCCAAAACTCAAACCACTGCCACCATGCACAGCCAACCCTGATGGTTTATTCAACACAATGATCACATCATCTTCATAAATGATCTGACTGGCCAATGCCTGTACCGAACTCAGTTTTGACGAAGGTAACGTATTTTCCTCTGCTACTCGAACCGGAGGAACGCGGATTTCATCGCCAGCACAAAGTTTGTATTCGGGTTTAATGCGCTTTTTATTAACCCGCACCTCACCTTTACGCAAAATACGGTAAATAAGGCTCTTAGGAACCCCTTTTAGCTGAGTTTTCAAAAAATTATCTATGCGTTGTCCATCCTGCTCAGCATCAATAGTGATGAACTGTACGCCTTGATTTGTATTATTCATGTGTCGATTCTAACTCAGCTATTGATGATTGTCGCAAACTCATTACACCACACCTTGCACTGGTTCAATGTAAAATGAAATAATGGAGCGATTTTCTACATAATCTGCAAGGCAGTCTTCTTTTGCCTGCATACTGAAAATCATAGATCTTCACTCGCCCCCTTGTAGCAAGGGAGGAAACACGACTGCGCCTAAAAGTGCGCCTCACGCATGTCCCAACCGGGAGGTTGCTAATTGCATGCCATTAAGACCCGAGGCCGGTTGCGTCTGTTTCAAGCACAAAGTGAAGTACATAATCAAAACGATTAAAAAAAACAGAGATTTGAATGAAAAGAATGTTAATTAACGCAACTCAGGAAGAAGAGCTGCGTGTTGCCCTCGTAGACGGGCAAAGAATTTATGATCTGGATATCGAAAGTCCGGGACATGAACAGAAAAAAGCAAATATCTATAAAGGAAAAATCACCCGCGTTGAGCCAAGTTTAGAAGCCGCTTTCGTTGATTATGGTGCAGAGCGCCATGGCTTCCTGCCACTCAAAGAAATCGCTCGTGAATACTTCCCTGAAAACTATACATTCCATGGTCGCCCAAACATCAAAGAAGTGATCAAGGAAGGTCTGGAAGTTATTGTTCAGATCGATAAAGAAGAACGTGGTAACAAAGGCGCTGCGCTGACGACTTTTATCAGTCTGGCTGGCAGTTATCTCGTTCTGATGCCAAATAATCCACGTGCAGGCGGTATTTCTCGTCGCATTGAAGGCGATGAACGTACAGAACTGAAAGAAGCGATGAATGGTCTTGAAGTTCCTTCTGGCATGGGGCTTATCGTTCGTACAGCGGGTGTTGGCAAATCGCAGGAAGAACTGGAATGGGATCTGAACATTCTGCTCAAGCACTGGAGTGCCATCAAGCAGGCATCCAGCAATCGTGCGGCGCCATTCCTGATCCATCAGGAAAGTAACGTCATAGTTCGCGCAATTCGGGACTATCTGCGCCGTGATATCGGCGAAATCCTGATTGATAGCGAAACTATTTTTGAACGTGCAAAACAGCACATTGAGCTGGTTCGTCCGGATTTTATTAACAGGGTTAAGCTGTATAAAAGCGAAATCCCATTATTCACTCACTTCCAGATTGAAAGTCAGATTGAATCTGCATTCCAGCGCGAAGTTCGCCTGCCATCAGGTGGATCCATTGTTATCGATCCAACTGAAGCATTGACCTCGATTGATATCAACTCATCCCGCGCAACTAAAGGTGGTGATATCGAAGAGACCGCTCTGCAAACCAACCTGGAAGCTGCCGACGAGATCGCCCGTCAGTTACGCTTACGAGACCTGGGAGGTCTGATTGTTATCGACTTCATAGATATGACACCTGTCCGTCATCAGCGTGAAGTTGAAAATCGATTACGGGATGCAGTGCGTCAGGATCGGGCACGAATCCAGCTAGGCCGTATCTCCCGTTTCGGTCTTTTGGAGCTGTCTCGCCAGCGCTTACGTCCATCACTGAATGAATCAAGCACACATGTGTGTCCTCGTTGCAGTGGTCAAGGATTTATCCGTGACAATGAGTCACTGGCGCTGAGTATTTTACGACTGATCGAAGAAGAAGGTCTGAAAGATAACACCGAACAGGTGATCGCTCAGGTGCCTGTCGATGTTGCAGCCTACCTACTGAACGAGAAACGTCAGGCCGTACTCAAACTCGAACAACGGCACAAAGTTCAGATCCTGATTATTCCAAATAGCCGTTTGGAAACACCTCATTTTGAAGTGTCCAGATTCCGGGCCGGTGAAGAAACGACAGCACTTAGTTATGAACTGAAAACTGAAGCTCCGGTAGAGGAGTATCAGGTCAAACCGCAGCAGATTGCAGCGCCAACAGAACAGCCAGCATTGCAGGGTTTTGTTGCACCGAGCACACCAGCCCCTGCTCCTGTACAGACTCCTGTAGTTCAGAAAACCGAAACTAAAGGTATACTGTCTCGTTTATTCGGCTTTATTGGCTCCCTGTTCTCCGGCGCTTCCGATGAACAAATCAGTGAAGAAAAACAGCCGGTAGCGAAAGAACGAGCACCGCAGCGCCGCCGTGACAATCGTAATAATAACCGTAAGCGTAATGCATCTTATAATCCCCGGAATCGGGATGATGAGAACGGTAATGCAGAACAGGCAGAAGATAAAAACCAGCCTGCACAAACCCGACAGCCTCGGCGTACCAGATCAGAACGTCCTGCTCGTGAGCAAAATGCAGACAGAGAACAAGTTTCTTCTGCTAAACCTGAACGAGCGCCAAGAGAACGTAAACCTCGTAATGAAGCATCTTCAGCTTCGGCAGAACAGCCAGCTGAACAATTACGTAAAGAACAGCGCGTAGAAGAGCGTCGTGAACGTCGTAATATGCGTAAAAAGGTTCGGGTGAATGAAGCGGTAGCAGAAAGTGAAATTCCGGTATCTAAAGCTGTAACAGAGCAAGACATACAGGAATCACAAGTACGGACTCGTCGTCGCCGTAATAACCCTGAACGGGTTACTTCGCCAGAAGTGGCCACGGATGATTCTCTGCCTCAACCTACCGTTCAGGCATCAGAAATTTCCGTCGCAGGTGCTGTAGAACAGCCTTTGACTGATGTTGTTAACACTGAATCATTCACTCCTGATGTGGTAGTAACAGGTGAAGTGTCTGATTCGCCGGTACATGAAGACACTTCTAAAGTGGAATCTGTTGCTGTAGAAACTACAGATATGCCGGTTGTAGCAAGCGAGGATGTCAGCATAATCGCTGAAGAATCAAATGCACAACAATCAGAGTCAGTAATTGAAATAATTACTAACGAACCGGCTGTCGAAGATCTCAAGGCTATTCAGCCCGAAGGAACTATCGAGCCTCAGAAGGCTGTGGTCACTCCGGAAGTACCAGTGAAGGTTCTGGGATTGATCGAACGCATCCGCTTCGCGCATGCAGAGATGACCCGCCCTGCAGAGATGCCGTTACCGCCTGCGCCGCCGAAAGGAGATTATCCTCCTTATCAGCGTAAGCCTGTCAATGGCAGCGGTCGTGCAGCAGGTACATCCTGTCTGAAGCAACAAGCTTCTGCACCTGCTGGCCATCCGGCAACAGTCTAATAGACAATGCCCCGCTGCGAAAACTTCCAGTGGGGCATAATCGCCTCTTCATTTATTTATTCCACTAAAACACCAGCAATAGAGCTACCCAAGCCCCCTCTTTTAATGATATATTTTTGACTAAAATCAAAATTCAACTAACGTCAAGATGATCCAGGACAAAGCAAAAGCAAAAAGACCTCCATCGTGTGGCGGAACAATTCACTGTCATGATTGTAGTATCAGCCAGCTATGCATCCCTTTTTCGCTTAATAACTCCGAATTAGACCTTCTTGACTCTATTATCGAGCGAAAAAAACCGATACAAAAAGGTGAAACGCTTTTTAAAGCAGGCGATGAATTAAAATCGCTATTTGCTCTCCGTTCCGGAACGGTTAAGTCTTATACAATTACCGAGCAAGGCGACGAACAAATCACGGGATTTCATCTGGCAGGTGATCTGGTGGGATTTGATGCTGTAACCAGACAGTTTCATCCATCGTTTGCTCAGGCTCTCGAAACATCCATGGTTTGCGAAATCCCTTATGAAGTTCTGGATGAGCTTTCCGGTAAAATGTCTAAGCTGCGCCAGCAGATCATGCGGTTAATGAGTAACGAAATTATCTGTGATCAAGAAATGATTCTGTTACTTTCCAAGAAAAACGCAGAAGAGCGTCTGGCTGCCTTTCTCAATAGCCTTTCTAACCGGTTCTCTCAACGTGGGTTTTCTCCTCGTGAATTTCGTCTTGCAATGACTCGGGGCGATATCGGTAACTATCTGGGCTTGACGGTAGAAACAATCAGCCGGTTGCTAGGCCGATTCCAGAAAATCGGTCTCATCAAAGTTAAAGGCAAGTACGTGACGATCCTTGACCCTATCGCGCTGTCTCAGATTGCGGGCTCGGCTGGAAATCAATCTCCGGAATAGTATCTGGAAATAAATAACTTACGGAGTATGCTTGATATAACGTTTATTCCGCTATAAATCGACTACGCTGAATGTAGTGATCATAGCGATATCGTTATCCAAGGAGGCTCCTATGATTAAATATCGGAATATCCTGGTTGTAATCGATCCTACCATGCCAGAACAGCCTGCATTATTACGGGCTGTGGAATTGGCAAGGTTAGAGGATGTTACCAAAATAAAAGTATTTCTTGCGATTTACGACTTCTCTTACGAAATCACCTCTATTTTATCTAATGAAGAACGGGAAGAAATGCGGGAAGGCGTTGTAGCCCATCGTAAGGGCTGGCTCTCTGGCATGATCAAACCGTATCAGAAAGAAGGGATTGAAATTGAGCCTAAAGTTATCTGGCATAGTCGTCCGTTTGAATGTGTTCTTCAGGAAGTAAAAGAAAACGACCACGACCTGGTTATTACCAGTGCTCATCATCATTCATTGCTCAAATCGTTTATTTTCACACCAAGCGACTGGCATCTATTGCGCAAATGCCCATGTCCGGTGCTGGTAACCAAACATCATGGCTGGCCTCCTGGCGGAAATATCCTTGCGGCAATCAATATCAGTGATGAGCCCGAACAAATGGCTCTCAATGAACGGATTATTCATGAGGCCAAAGTCATTGCCCAGTTAGCGAAAGCCAATCTTCATTTAGTAAATGCTTTCCCTGCCCCAATTGTTAATATTGCGCTGGAATTACCGGGATTCAGCCCTGAATTATATAGTGATGCGATGCAGCAACATCATCAAACAGAAATGGAAGAGTATGCCCGTAAGTTTGATATTCAGCCGGATTGCATCCATATCGTCGAAGGTATGCCGGAGGATGTACTACCTGAACTTGCGAAATCGTTAGATGCAGAACTGACTATTCTGGGTAGTGTCGGACGTACTGGCTGGTCTGCCGCATTCATCGGTAATACGGCTGAACGAGTGGTAGACAGTATCCAAGGCGACCTGCTGGTAGTAAAAGCGTACGAATAATATTACTTTACTTGCTCCGGATATGACGGCCGCTATAATTGCGGCCTGTCTTTTTTGGGGTCATCAATGATGCAAGAGCTTTCTGCCAAACAGCAATATAACAATAACAAACTACAAAAACGTCTCCGCCGACATGTCGGTCAGGCTATTGCCGATTTCAATATGATTGAAGACGGTGATCGGGTTATGGTTTGTTTGTCTGGTGGTAAAGACAGCTTTGCTATGCTTGATATTCTGCGAAATCTGCAAGCGAGTGCTCCCATTCATTTTGATATTATTGCTGTTAATCTGGATCAAAAGCAGCCCGGTTTTCCGGCTGATGTATTGCCCAATTACCTTAAGAGTATTGGTGTTGAATATAAGATCGTAGAAGAAGACACCTACTCCATCGTAAAAGATAAAATACCTGAAGGGAAAACAACCTGCTCTCTGTGTTCACGTCTGCGACGCGGTATTCTGTATCGCACAGCCAGTGAGTTAGGGGCAACAAAGATTGCTCTTGGCCATCACCGTGACGATATTCTGGAAACACTGCTACTGAATATGTTTTATGGCGGGAAACTGAAAGCAATGCCCCCAAAGCTAGTCAGTGATGATGGTAAACATGTCGTTATTCGCCCGTTAGCTTATTGCCGGGAGAAAGATCTGATCCGTTATGCAGAGTGGAAAGCATTCCCTATCATTCCTTGTAACCTGTGTGGCTCTCAGGAAAACCTGCAGCGCAAAGCAATGAAAGAGATGCTGAATGACTGGGATCGTCGTTTTCCAGGGCGTATTGAAACCATGTTTAATGCTATTCAGAACATCACTCCCAGCCATTTAATGGATCATAAGCTGTTTGATTTCAAATCAATCAACAGCAGCAGCGGCATCATTGATGGTGGTGATATTGCGTTTGATAAACAGGATATTCCTGCAGTTCCGCAGTCGTTGGCTATTGAGCCAGACGACAGATTAGAAATCATTGAAATCAGCTAAATTGGAAAACCTTCATCGCTAAAGGCGTTAGAAGTTTTAGTGAACACAATAAAAAAAGCGCCATATCGTATGATGGCGCTTTTTTAATGGGCGATATTAGCGATGCATTGGTGGGTTCAGACCAGATGAGCGCCAGTACTGCTTGTTAGTCCGGATCATGCCCTGGATCCGCTTTACATAGCCATCACCCATGGTCGAGTAACGGCGCAGTCCTTTCGCTAATACCACTGCGTCCATTGGTTGCTCATTGGCTCGCATATCAGCCCGTAACTCACGAACCTTGCTGTAAGCAGGGTGAGAGTTCAGATTCTGCATGTAAGCCCGTACAGCCATCTCAGGTGAGCTGAACCGCTTAGCTTTCACCACATTGGAGCGATACGGCGTTACATCGCATCCAGAACTCTGGCAAAAATAGCCAAAGTAATTGTTAGACTTTCTGGCCAAACGGGAGGTTCCCCAGCCACATTCTGTCGCTGCCTGCCTTAAATCTAACTCAGGCGGTAGTATATCAACCCGGACCAGTAACCGATCGATATC
>SSEX01000151.1 GCA_008015085.1 Tolumonas sp.
CCCCTAATGTGCTTTTTTCATAGCTCCATCTGAGATCCTTTGTTTTTGAACGGCAAATTTATTTCGGTGGATGGATACGAAAGAGTTCCGGTCTTCGCCCCTTTGTCCCGAAAAAAATAACGCCGGACGGCTTCGCTGTCCCCAACATTTTTTGTCGTCCAAAACTTTTCTTAATCCCTCCTTCCTTATTGTTGTGTGCCGTAAAAAAAAGGCTCATAAACTCAGATGGGGCATGAAAGCTCAAAAAAAAAGTCGGCAGAAAGAAAAGGCCATCCCGGAAAGGGGTTTTAAAAAAAGGTCTTTAAATCTAGCTGAAGCATAAAATTAGAAGTTTAACAAACTAATTAACAGAAGTATATGCAAATCATTCAATTTGTTTTTTCGGTCATCATCGCTCTTTGTGCAGTGGCTATGTTTGTCGGAGCGGTAATAACGCTAAGTCCGATAAAGGTTGTGTCGGTTACGTTGTTGGCTCTTATTTGCCTATTCTCCTTGTTTCTCGTGAAATTGGCTTATTGTGAAATGAAATCTAAAAATGATATACTATGAAAGTGTCAGAACAATTTAAAAGTACCATCAAGGCATACCTTGATAATATGGCAGCGGTGGATAGTCTGTTTGCTCCAGTCTATCAAAAACCTACAAAGAATATAGATAATTGCATTACCTATATTTTAAACCAAGTGAAGAAAAGCGGTTGCTGTGGTTTTAGTGATGATGAAATTTTTGGTATGGCGTTGCACTATTATCAGGAAGATAATATTGAGGTGGGTAGCCCATTGAAATGTAATGTAGTCGTAAATCATCATGTTGAATTGTCAGAGGAAGAAAAGAAAGCGGCTCGTGAGGCTGCTATCAAAAAATTGCAGGAGGAAGAATTGGCAAAGTTGAAGAAGCGTCAACAAGCTAAACGTGAGAACAACACCGAAGTACAAACCCAGTTAACTCTTTTTTGATATGAAACCCAAGACAAAATTACAAATGGAAATCGTGAATGGGAGCAGGAAGTTAGCTCCCGTTTCAGAGGCTCAAAAGCGTTATGCCTATAAACATTGCTTTGTGCATTATTTCAAGCGTGATGCAAAGGGGAATTGCTTTTGTTTGGATTGTGGGCATACATGGCGGGATAAGGAAGATAAGAAAAACTGTAAATGTCCTCATTGCGGTATGAACCTGAAATTGGAGAATAGCAGGAAAAGGACGGCTGTATATAAAGAATATTTTTGTGTGATTACTACATACAAGCAATATCAAGTTATCCGTTTTTTTATGGTGGACTGCCGGCTGAAAAAAGGGTCTCCGGCTAATTACTTTATAATTGAGGCGGTACAGTGTTGGATGAATAAAGAGGGCAAGACAGAAACGCTGTCTTTGCTGCGGGGCATGTCTATATTTTATTACGATGCATGGATATATGGAAGTTCTTTGGAATTGCGTAAGCGGAATGTGCATCATGACCGTATTTATGATATTTGCCCGGCAGTTATCTATCCGAGAATGAAAGTGATACCCGAACTTACGAGGAATGGATTTAAGGGTGCCTTTTATGATATTTGTCCGAGTTCCTTCTTTATGACATTATTAACTGATAATCGGATGGAGATATTATATAAGGCAGGGCAAATGAATTTGTTCTTGAGATTTTTAGAGAGAAAATACGGTATAGATAAGTATTGGACGTATGTAAAAATCTGTTTAAGACATGACTATGTGATACATGATGCGGACTTGTGGCTGGACTATGTGGATATGCTGATAGAAAATAAATTGGATGCGAGAAATCCTCATTATTTGTGTCCGTTGAATGTAGAAGAAGCGCATGATTGGGTGATGGGGAAATGTAAGAAGAAATATTCTGAAAAGGATGAAAAAGACTATATTGCTGCCAAATCACGTTTCTTTAATCTTTCGTTTGCGGATGGAAATATTATGGTTCGGGTATTGGAAAGCCTTTCGGACTTTTACAAAGAGGGAAAGTTGTTGCATCATTGTGTATTCAGCAACGCCTATTATAAGAGAGAAGATTCGTTGATAATGTCGGCAACGGTGGATGGAAGGCGCATGGAAACGGTGGAGTTTTCACTTAGCAGGATGGAGGTGTGCCAGTGTCGTGGAAAGTCTAACCAATTATCAGCCTATCATGACCGGATTCTGAATTTGGTACGGGATAATATACCGTTGATAAGGGAAAGGATGGTAGTGTAATGAATAGCCCACACATCTAAATGTGTGGGAGTTCTTTTTTGGAAGACGCCCAAAAAAGAACCCCAAAAAACGTTGTCGCTACACATCGTTACGCTCGGATTATTTGCTTGTCGGCTTTAGTTTGCCGATACATTTTTCCATGTCGGGGGACAATAGGAAAGAAGCCGTCTTTTTCTGCTGCACCCCTGAGTGTGGCTGGACGATGGCATACCTGCATTTTAATATCTTGCCGATAACTTCCGTACTGTCACGGTGCAGGTACATGGCTTTCATGGCATCCGTTGCTTTCAGGCTTTTTTCGGCTTCCATATAGGCGGAAAAGGACGGTTTGAATAAGGCACGGGGACTTTCCGCTTTCTGTATGACAGCGGATAATTGTGCGCTTTTGTTGTTCAGGTAGCGCAGGCTGTCCGATACGGTGACGTCTTCTGTTTCCAACACTTCCAGTAGTTCGAACTTTAAATCCGTCCAGGTGCCGTGAGAATCTGTCTGAACCCATTCCGCAATGGCCTTCTCATAGCCGGGTTTGCTGCATGAGGAAAAGGCAATGAGCAGCATACAAAAAAATAAATGCTTGATATTCATATTGATCTGATTTTATAGGTTGTCGTATTATGTGATGGAGCAAATCTATGAGGTTACTGGCCGTCCTCCGTGGAGGAACAGATGCCACACGAGATTTTCAGATCATCGTTCCAATCCTTGTTTTCCGAAAGTTCGACGTTCTTCAGTTTCCGTACCTTGTTGCGGAGTTCATCGTTACTCAGGCTCTCGACATCAGTCGTATCGCCATGAAAGTAACGATGCAGCCATAGAGTGTACTTGTGCCCTTGTTTGTCGTTGTCAAAGATGCTCCGGAGCTCCTTTACCTGGTTCTTGTCAAGAATCAGGCGTAATAGCCTCATTTGTCCTTCCGTGAATGTCCCTTCCGTAGATACATATACAAGATTGAGGTCGCTCCCGGAATGGCGTAATTGATAGTGGGAGATACAGTCTATAAATGACTCCCCGATGTAGAGGATGTCTATCGGGCGGCTTTTGTCATGGTTGCTGGTTGCCAGACAGTCGAACTTGCCACCGATAATCCCTTTGAATGTTTCATTTCGCTGAGAAATGGCTTGCACACCGTTTTCATTGTACATCTTGATGCACACGTTGCGGTAAACACTCCCTTTGTTCTTTACCTCACGGATAAAGAAAGTGTCTTTGAAGAACCGGCTTTCAATGCTTTCTTTCAGGATACCTCTTTTCTGGAGATAATTGCCCTTGTAGGGTTGTAGCTGGCTCAAGTAGAATTGAAGTTCGTCCGCTCTCATGCTTGTGTTACCTACTTCATACCGGCTTTTTTCGGGTGTCGTGATGCGGTTGGTGTTGATGTAGTTCTGAAGGATCTCCCCCACCTCGCGCAAGGACGGCATTTTTCCGGTTGTTTCAAATAGATGTTCCTGCATCAGATCCATGATACTGCGGCCACGCACGCTGTCACTATGCACGTCCCAATAGGTGTATTGGTTCTGCGAGTTCCGCTTGATGACGATGGTATGCGTTCCGTTGCTCATTTTGGGACAGGAGTTGGAAGAGCCTTCCACGATTTTCCATCCTAGTTCCAGCAGGAAATCGGGCAGAGAAATGGTTGTTTTTATCTGATTGAAATCGACTTTCATAACGTTGACTGGATTAGTTGAATCTCATTTTATCTGAGCTTAGATTATAAATGAGAAAGATTATCTTTCATAAAGATAAGAAATATCATCTAAATATGGAAGAGAAAGTATATGTTTTTTGATTCGTCTGCATTTTTATTTCAAGGTACTGTAAACCAAATCAACAGTAGTGTCTATACCGGGAACGGCCTCCAACTGTTTGCTCTGGTTGAATACGCTTTCCCCGTCTTTTTTTATCTGCATGGTGATGATAGCACTCTCTTTTGAATAGAGAATGCCTTGCACGGTAATTTGGCTGACAGGCTTTTCCGTGCTGTATTCCGCTTTATCGGTGAAATTCTCATCTACGGAAGCTGCGGAGGTACCGGTGCGTTCGTTCCTGAATCTCACGCCGTCAAGATTATATATATGCACACTGCCTTTGGGTGAGGAACCGGTTACGGCTACGGTGATGTGATACATGCCGGCTTTGTCTGTTTCCGATTGGATTTCCTCTTTGTTGCATGAAGCGGCCAATAAGCAGGCTGCCGCTAATAATGAATGAATTTTTCTCATGGTAGGATTCTTTTGTTGAATGTTATCGGATGATTTTTTGTTCTGTCTTGTGTGTCCCGGTTGGCGGAACTGCTGACTTTTCTTTTAATTTGTCCTCTATCTTTTTGAGGATGGCGTTGACATCTTCAATGATTTTGATGTAGTTCTGCTGGATAATCTCTTCCAGGATTTCCAGTTCCATCTCTTCTTTGCCGTTGCCCAGTTTGACCGGTAAGGAGAAACGGGGTATCTCCTTCTCTTCAAAACGGCACATATCCATCTGCACGCTGAAGAATGGCGGCTTGCCTCCGGCAATCTTGCCAATGAAGTGTCCGGCTGCTTGTCCGGCAATGTCCCTTGCCTTTAAGACTTTTTCTTTTTGCAGGCTCTCCGTGACACTGTTATTGCCACCGGCTTGGTGTGAATAAGATTCTTGCGCTTCTTTCTTCTCCCCAAGCAAGTTCTCGATGTCTTTGGCGGTCTTCTCATTTCCGGTCATACCGTAAGCCTGCGTTCCGCAGGAGGCTTTCAGGATGTTGGCACTTTTCTCTCCATAGTCCCTGACCGCTTGGTTGAAGTCCTGAACGGCGAGAATGGTAGCGACATTGTGCTTCCGGGCGGTTCCGATGAAAGTGTCAATGCCTTGCAACAGGATGGTCGGAAATTCATCTACCATGAATATGCTGGTCGCTTTGCCGGGATTGTTCATCTGTGACATCAAGACGCTGCCGATGCAGGAAATAGCAGGGGAAACGGCTTCCTTGATGGTGGGCGCATTGCCTACGCATAACAGCGTTGGGTGTTCCTTGTTGGTTATATCCAAAGAGAACTCTTCTTCGGGAAGTGGCGACAACACCCAGAAGATGTATTTGTTGTTCAGGAGTACCAACGGAGTCTGTGCGGATGATACGGCTCCGGCTGTCTGCTGTTGTGCACCCAGTTTCCAGGCGGTCAGCATGGAGGACATGTTCAATGCGATTTCAGGATCTTCCGACAGCCAGTGGAATACTAGGTTGCTGTCAGAAAGGGCAAGGGCTATCACATGGGGCAGCGTACAGATACCAAGCTTCCTTTCCTTGAAACATTTATAGGCGATTGAATAGACGTAGTTGATGGCATTGTTGGCCCAAAAGTCGGTCTTTTCCTTCCAGCTTGCTTCCAGATTCTTCATCAGTGTCATGATGATATTGCGGATGAATAGCGATTCGTTTCCCTTTGACATGTATTGCGGAGAAAGTACGTTCACCCTGACCGTGCGTGACATATCCACAAAGTTGATATAGGCGAAACGGGGTGTTTCCATCCCCTTGTTCCGGAAATGTTCGATGCTTCCGTATGCGATACGTGAGAGGATGGGTGACTTGTCCTTGGTGGGATCACCCTCCCAATCGTACACGAATCCGGCATAGTTGCGCTCGGCGCACTGGTAGATGATTCCCTTGATCCAGCTTTCCGATTTACCGCTTCCCGGACCGCCGTCAATATAGACATTCTGCTGCGGCTTATGGATGACCAACGGCCCGGAGGTGGTCTCAAAGCGGAAGTAGAAAGCCGATTCTTCCCGGCTTAACCCGAAAATGCTATCATCGGATTGGGCATGACGCCGGATGAAATAAGGCAGAGTCTTGATGACAAGCAGCGTGTACGCTACGAATAGAATGGGAAATACAAATAGGTTATACCACGCTGATAACCGGCTGAATCCGACAACCAGCATGGATGCCGTAACCAGTGTCATACTGGTGTAAACCCATTTCTTGTTTTCGTCTTTCACTTTGCCAACCGGAAAGAGAAAAGCGAGGCCTCCGATCAGGATAACGTAGAGAAACCGGAATAGGATATCCTTCTCCATCAGCCTTTCCCACATGGCCGGATTACGTAGTGGAGCGTATAATCCCGTAACGATAGCCCACTGAAACAGTACGGCTGTCCCGATGAG
>SSEX01000096.1 GCA_008015085.1 Tolumonas sp.
CAAGTCATCTGATAGCCACCACAGTTACCAGACAGCGCCTGTCATAGCGCTGCGCGCCATGCCCGGCGCACAAACAAAAGCCGGGCAGATATGCCCGGCTTTTTTTCCCAAATCACTGATTAATCAGCAAATGGATGACGCAGAATCATTGTTTCATCACGATCTGGGCCTGTTGATATAATATCAATCGGCACACCTGTAATCGCTTCAATCCGATGAATGTAATTCACCGCAGCAGCCGGTAATTCAGCAATGCTCTTCACACCGAAAGTATTTTCCTTCCAGCCTGGCATTGTTTCATAAACCGGAGTAACCAGCTCATAGCCATCAGCAGCCATTGGTGGTACATCGCGTACAACACCATCTTTGCCTTGGTAGCCAACACAGATTTTGACTTCGTCCAGACCATCAAGTACATCAAGTTTGGTCAGGCAGAATCCAGAGATAGAATTGATCTGGATAGCACGTTTCATCGCGACGGCATCAAACCAACCGCAACGGCGTTTACGACCGGTAGTTGCACCGTACTCGTGACCTTTAGCGCACAGATGCTCGCCGATGTCATCAAACAGTTCTGTCGGGAATGGACCACCACCAACACGGGTAGTATACGCTTTTGCAATACCTAATACGTATTCGACAAAACGAGGACCATAACCAGAACCGGTTGCAACACCACCAGCAGTGGTATTAGATGAGGTCACATATGGGTAAGTGCCATGGTCGATATCAAGCAGTGTGCCCTGAGCACCTTCAAACATGATTTTGTCACCACGTTTACGTGCTTGATCCAACATCTCAGTTACATCAACAACCATTGATGTCAGCAGTGATGCATAGCCTTTTACTGCAGCTAAAACTTCATCATACGATACTGCTTCAGCACCATAGAATTGGGTCAGCTGGAAATTATGATAAGTCATAACTTCTTTCAGTTTTTCAGCAAAAGAATCCATGTCGAACAAATCGCCAACTCGCAAACCACGGCGGGCGACCTTGTCTTCATACGCTGGACCGATACCACGACCTGTAGTACCAATCGCTTTACTACCTCGAGCCAGCTCGCGCGCTTTATCCAAAGCAACGTGATAAGGCAGGATCAGTGGACATGCTTCACTTAAATACAGACGCTCACGGACTGGATAACCGCTTGCTTCCAGCTCATTCATCTCTTTCAACAGAGCATCCGGAGCCAGAACAACACCATTCCCGATAACGCATTTACAGTTATCACGTAAAATGCCTGACGGGATCAGGTGCAGAACGGTTTTCTTACCATCGATAACCAGGGTGTGGCCAGCGTTGTGTCCTCCCTGATAACGTACTACGAATTGGGCTTTGTCGGTCAGCAGATCAACAATTTTACCCTTCCCTTCGTCACCCCACTGGGTGCCCAAGATAACGACGCTTTGACCCATTTTTTTCTGTCTGAAGTGTGGTTAAAAAAGGATTCTAACAAAATTTGAGCAGAGCAGAAATGCTCTTCGAATACTTTAATTAAGAAAATTACCGTATAAAAAAGGAGGCCTTCGCCTCCTTCTATAGTATCGATTACTTTGTGGTCACTGCGTCGGAGTTCTTCAGGTATTTAAAGAAATCATTTTCGGTACTCAGCACCATAAAATCCTTGCCGCTCTTGAAGCTGTTTTTATACGCATCCAGACTTCTCAGGAAAGAAAATAGCTCGGGATTTTTCTTATATGTTTCAGCGTATATTTTTGCAGCCTCAGCATCGCCCTGACCTCTGGCCTCACGCGCTTTGCGCTCCGCATCAGCAATCATAACGGTAACTTTGCGATCAACATTAGCCCGCAAAATTTCTGCTTTCTCCCGACCCTGCGAACGGTGTTCACGCGCTACGGCATTGCGCTCAGCCCGCATACGCTGATAAATAGAGTTTGAAACCTCCAGAGGAAGGTTGATCTGTTTGATTCTGACGTCAACGACTTTGATACCCAACTCTGATGAGCGAGCCATTTGACGCAGAGCATCCTCCATCACTTCAGTTCGCTCACCAGAAACAATGTCCGTGATAGTACGTGCACCGATTTCAGAACGCAGACCGTTGTTAATTTTACGTTTGAGTAATGATTCAGCCTGAATATTACTGCCACCACCGGTTGCCAGATAATATTTAGAAAAATCCTCAATACGCCATTTGACATAAGAATCAATGATCAGGTCTTTTTTCTCAGATGTAACGAAACGATCTGCCTGTCCATCAAGCGTCTGGATCCTCGCATCTAATTTACGAACATCATCGATAAAAGGCCATTTCCAGTGCAACCCGGGTTCATATACTTTAGGGATATCGCTGCTCCCTTCACGGATCACTTTACCAAACTGAACCACGATACCCCGCTGACTTTCATCAATCACAAACAGAGAAGATGATGCAAGCATACCGATCGCAGCTAATCCAATCAGAATGTAGTTTTTCATTAGTATCTCCCGCTCACACGGCTGCTATCACGCAACGGCTGACCATCTGTTTCGCCATCAGCAGTGTTCTCACTGTCTGCCGGCATATTCGGTTGTGAATTATTGACAACCGAGTCACTGGCAGATGTTATAGCTGGAGTAACATTTTCTTTTTTGTTGTTTTGCTGAGTAGAATTCATTTTATCCAGCGGCAAATAAATCACGTTGTTGTTACCTTTTGGCACATCAATCAATACTTTATTTGTCTTCTGGTATAACTCTTCCATTGTATCCAGATACAGGCGCTCACGGGTCAATTGAGGTGCAGCAATATATTCAGGTAACAACTGATTGAAACGGGCTACTTCACCAGTTGCTTTCAGCACAACCTGCTCTTTATATGCCAGAGACTCTTCTTCCAGTCGTTTAACCTGACCACGTGCTTTAGGTTCAGTTTCGCGAGCATAGGCTTCTGCTTCACGAATAAACCGTTGTTCATCTTCCTGCGCAGAAATCGCATCATCAAACGCGTCCTTCACCTCTTCAGGCGGGCGTGCCGGTAAGAAGTTAACGTCTACGATTGCCAGCCCCATACGGTATGGGTTGATGATTTCTTCCAGTACTTGCCAGGTATTCTGCCGGACTTTTTCACGACCTTTAGTCAACAGATCATCCATGCTGGTATGACCGACAACATAGCGCAAAGCACTGTCTGTCGCCTCTCGAAGGCTGTTGTCTGCATCCGTCACACTGAACAGATATTCCCGTGGATTAACGATACGGTATTGCACGTCCATTTCGACGCGAACGACGTTCTCATCCTGTGTCAGCATGAACCCAGATGATGGCATGGATTTAACTGATTCCACATCAACTGGAATAACCTTATCCACAAAGGTCCACTTCCAGCGTAAACCCGGATCGACCGTTTCGTGGTATTTACCGAAACGTAACACCACACCACGTTCTGCTTCTTCGATGGTATAAAAACCGCTGCCGATCCAGATCACGATTGCCAGTAATGCAAAGATAATAAGACCGGTGCTGCCGCCAGAGCTTTGACCACCAAAAGTACCGGTTAGGCGTTCGCCAATACTATTCAGTAATTTACTGATATCCGGAGGGATCTGACTTTTTCCTGTGGATTTCCAAGGGTCTCGATCTTTGTCATTATTGTTTCCAGGCTCATTCCAGGCCATTCGAGTCTCCACTGATTCTCATAGTACGTCTGTCTGAGCAGACAACTAACACCATTTACTTAATAATAAAGCTAAGAATATTTGCACCTTCCTGCTTAACAAGGCGCAACCATTCCACTTCAGGAAGACGGATATGCACAACGCAGTTACCGTCTTCATCATAATTTTCGCGCTGAATTGCTTTAAGCTCATATAATTTACTGCGCAGACGAGCAGATGATGCCGACAATCTGAGCTGGAAATCAACAATCTGAACACCAAGCAACTCATCTAACACAGTTAGAAGCAAATCAGTGCCGTCACCAGTAAGCGCCGATAACCATACAGCAACAGGCTTACCTGTGTCATCTCGCTCAATCCGAGGCATTCCTTCGGGAAGACGATCAACTTTGTTATATACCAGCAACTGAGGCACTTCATCAGCTTCGATTTCGTGCAGCACCTCATTAACTTGCGCCATATTATCCTGTACGCGCTCATCCGCACAATCGATCACGTGCAACTGCAAGTCAGCTTCACGAGTCTCCTGCAAAGTAGCTTTGAAAGCTGCAACCAGATCATGGGGCAAATGCCGGATAAAACCAACCGTATCAGCCAGTACAACCGGACCTAGTTTGGCCAGCTCAATACGGCGGAACGTAGGATCAAGCGTCGCAAACAACTGGTCTGCCGCATACACTTTCGACTGCGTCATTCGATTGAATAATCTCGATTTACCTGCGTTGGTATATCCCACCAATGAGACAACCGGAATTGCGTTCCGAACACGGGCTCGCCGTCCCTGCTCACGCTGTCTTTCTACTTTTTCCAGACGCCCAAGAATGTTAGCAATCTTTTCTCTGATCAGTCGGCGATCCGTTTCCAGCTGCGTTTCACCTGGCCCACGGAGCCCGATCCCACCCTTCTGGCGTTCGAGGTGTGTCCAGCCTCGCACCAGGCGACTGGAAATATGGCGTAATTGTGCGAGTTCAACCTGAAGTTTCCCTTCATGGGTACGGGCACGCTGAGCGAAAATATCCAGAATAAGAGTGGTACGGTCCAGTACACGACACTCAAAAATGCGTTCCAGATTTCGCTCTTGCGCCGGTGTCAGCGCATGATTAAATATAACCAGATCAGCCTGCAGACGATGCACTTCCTGTGCAATCTCATCAGCTTTGCCTGTTCCGATAAAAAATTTAGCTTGTGGAGAATCACGGCGGGTAGTTACGGTGCCCAGAATAGTTGCACCTGCAGACGTAGCGAGCATTTCCAGCTCACGTAAATCTTCTCTGGCTGTTTCGTCTCTGAAATCAACGTGCACAAGAAGAGCCTGTTCTCCGCCTTGATAGCGTTCAAACAAGAGATAACTCCTCAGTAACTAACAACGAAATCCCTGCCTCAACAGCAGGGAAAAGCGGGTTACTCTTCAGACTGTGAATCACTTTCACCGGCTGCAGGTGCAGTATGATGCGCTACCGGACGAGCAGGAACCACGGTAGAGATTGCATGTTTGTATACCATCTGACTGACAGTATTTTTCAGCAGAATAACAAACTGATCGAATGATTCGACCTGTCCTTGCAGTTTAATGCCATTCACCAGGTAGATAGATACAGGAATACGCTCACGACGTAACGCATTCAAAAATGGATCTTGTAAGGATTGCCCCTTAGCCATGTTATTGTCCTTATACTTTTGTTTTAATTGAGCAAGGCGTAAATATTAAAGTAGCAGATATTATTCGTAACGTCATGCGCTTGTGATGCTCTGGCAGATAATATCTGCATTATTGATTGCTCCCGTTTCCAGCCAGATCACGTTTTGCCAGCTTCGCAACCAGGTCATCTGACGTTTTGCCAGCTGGCAGGTGGCAACAATACCGCGATAGACCATCTCGTCATAACTGAGCTGCCCATCGATATACTCCCACATTTGCCGGTAGCCCACACATCGGATCGATGGCATATCTGCGTGTAGATCCCCCCGCTGATAGAGTCTTCTGACTTCCTGCTCAAACCCTTGTGACAGCATCAGATGAAAGCGTTCAGCAATACGTTGGCGCAATATTTCACGTTCAAGCGGGGCAATAGCAAATTGTAATGTACGGTACGGTAGTTGCTCACCTTTGGTTTGCGTAAGTTCAGTTAAAGTTTTGCCGCTGATACGATAGACCTCCAGCGCACGCGATAAACGCTGAGGATCGTTCGGATGGATGCGGGCTGCAGAAACAGGATCGATGGTTTGCAATTCTGCGTGCAGTTCATCCCACCCCTTCTCAATAGCTTCTTCTTCTATTTGTTGCCTGATTGCGGGATCGGCTGCCGGCAACGGTGATAAGCCTTCCAGCAGGGCTTTGTAATACAGCATGGTTCCCCCCACCAGCACAGGTATCCGGCCTTGTGAGGTGATGGATTCAATTTCCCGTAGTGCATCCAGCCTGAAATCAGCAGCGGAATAAGCCTGGGATGGATCACGAATATCCAGTAAGCGATGCGGTGCTAACGCCAGTTCGTCGGCAGTCGGTTTTGCCGTACCAATATCCATACCACGATAAATGAGTGCTGAATCCACACTGATGATGTCACAGGGCAAACGCTTTACCAGTTCTATCGCCAGTGCGGTTTTCCCGGATGCGGTAGGCCCCATCAGAAAAACCACGGGTGGTAAACGTTGATCAGTCACAGGAAAAAACCTCAATAATAGAAGACAGAGCTATGGGCTGTGTGAATCGTGGATCAGTCTGCCAATCTGCAATATTTTCTTGCATCCAGAGCCAGAGCTGTCTTGCTGGATCGGCGGAGTAACAACTGGGTATCATTTCGGGGATCCGAAACCATGCGCTGATAAATG
>SSEX01000116.1 GCA_008015085.1 Tolumonas sp.
ATTCTGTTCTACAGCATCAAGATCAAGGGTGTGGGTGGTTTTGTAAAAGAACTCACACTGACGCCATTCAATCACTGGGCATTCGTGCCAATTAACCTGCTGCTGGAAACCGTTACCCTCATTTCCAAACCTATCTCGTTAGGTTTGCGACTATTCGGCAACATGTACGCCGGCGAGATGATTTTCATTCTGATCGCTGCGATGCTGCCATGGTGGTCACAGTGGTTCCTGAATGTGCCGTGGGCTATCTTCCACATTCTGGTTATCACGCTGCAGGCGTTTATTTTCATGGTGTTGACGATCGTGTATCTGTCAATGGCCAGTGAAGAACATTAATTTTTTGATCAACGTTTAGTTCATATTTTTGACGGAGAAAAATCATGGAGATGTTATTCATCGCTGCGGGTCTGATGATGGGTCTGGCTGCTATTGGTGCGGCAATCGGTATCGGTGTTCTGGGTGGTAAATTCCTGGAAGGTGCTGCGCGTCAGCCTGATCTGCTGCCACTGCTGCGTACCCAGTTCTTCATCGTTATGGGTCTGGTAGATGCGATCCCAATGATCGCCGTAGGTCTGGGTATGTACGTAATGTTCGCGGTTGCGAAATAAGAGTTAAACCCGGCATTTTATTTTTTAAGGGAGATGGGCAGTGGATATTAATCTAACCATCCTCGGCCAGACGATTGCTTTCGTCCTTTTTGTCTGGTTCTGCATGAAGTTTGTGTGGCCGCCACTGATGGCTGCCATCGAAAAACGTCAGAAGGAAATTGCTGACGGTATCGCTTCTGCAGACCGTGCGAAAAAAGACCTGGACCTGGCACAAAACAAAGCCATGGAACAGATCAAGGAAGCAAAACAGCAAGCTGCTGAGATTATCGAGCAGGCGAACAAACGCCGTGCCCAAGTTATTGATGAAGCCAATCAGGAAGCGATGGCTGAGCGGGAAAAAATCCTGAGTCAGGCCAGAGCGGAAATTGAGGCTGAACGCAACCGTGCGAAAGAAGAACTCCGTAAACATGTTGCTGCTCTGGCAGTGGCGGGTGCGGAAAAAATTCTGGAGCGTCAGCTGGACGATGCTGCAAATAGCGCCATCGTTGACAAGCTGGTTGCTGAACTCTAAGGGGAGCCGGGGCTATGTCTGAAGTGACAACCATTGCGCGCCCCTACGCCAAAGCCGCGTTCGATTTTGCTGTTGAGCAGAAAGCGGTGGATAGCTGGCTGGAGATGTTAGTCTTTGCGGCCGAAGTGTCGAAAGATAGCACCTTGCAACAGGTGATCCACAGCTCGATTGCGCCGGACCAACTGGCGCAGCTGTTTATCCAGATTTGTGGAGAGCAGCTCAACGAGTATGGCCATAACCTGATTAAGGTGATGGCTGAAAACGGACGTTTGAGTGTACTGCCGGATGTGTTGGTGGAATTCACCGCACTGAAAGCCGAACTGGATAAAGAAGTGGAAGCGGTAATTACATCGGCTGCAGCTTTATCTGATGCTGAAAAGACCAAGATTCAGAAATCTTTGGAAAATCGTTATCAGCGCAAAGTTCGCTTAACTTGTCAGCTGGATCCATCTTTGATGGCTGGTCTGGTAATTAAGATTGGTGATGACATCATCGATGCCAGTGTTCGCAGTAAACTCACCCGCTTGGCGGAAGCATTGCAATCTTGATTGGGGATTAAAGCATGCAACTCAATTCCACTGAAATTGCCGAGCTGATTAAAAAGCGTATCGCGCAATTCAACGTCGTCACCGAAGCCCGCAATGAAGGGACTATCGTATCGGTGAGTGACGGTATCGTTCGTATTCATGGCCTTGCTGATGTTATGCAGGGTGAAATGATTGAACTGCCTGGTAACCGTTACGGTCTGGCACTGAACCTGGAACGTGATTCCGTAGGTGCGATCGTCATGGGGCCATATGCTGATCTGGCTGAAGGTCAGAAAGTAACAGGTACTGGCCGTATTCTGGAAGTACCGGTTGGTCGTGGTCTGCTGGGCCGTGTAGTGAATACACTGGGTCAGCCTATCGACGGTAAAGGTCCGATTGATAACGATGGTTTCTCACCGGTTGAAGTGATTGCACCAGGTGTTATTGAGCGTCAGTCCGTTTCTCAGCCAGTTCAGACTGGTTATAAAGCGGTAGACGCGATGATCCCTATCGGCCGTGGTCAGCGTGAGCTGATCATCGGTGACCGTCAGACTGGTAAAACCGCGCTGGCGATCGATGCGATCATCAACCAAAAAGATTCAGGCATCAAGTGTGTGTACGTAGCGATTGGTCAGAAAGCTTCTACCATTGCCAACGTAGTACGCAAGCTGGAAGAACACGGTGCGCTGGCTAACACCATCGTTGTCGTAGCTTCTGCTTCTGAATCGGCTTCCCTGCAATACCTGGCGCCTTATGCCGGTTGTGCGATGGGCGAATATTTCCGTGACCGTGGCGAAGACTCACTCATCATTTATGATGACCTGTCTAAGCATGCGGTGGCTTACCGTCAGATTTCTCTGTTGCTGCGTCGTCCACCAGGACGTGAAGCGTTCCCAGGGGACGTATTCTATCTGCACTCACGTCTGCTGGAACGTGCTTCCCGCGTAAACGCTGATTATGTTGAAGCGTTTACTAAAGGCGCGGTGAAAGGCCAGACTGGTTCTCTGACAGCACTGCCAATCATCGAAACTCAGGCTGGCGACGTTTCTGCGTTCGTTCCGACCAACGTTATTTCGATCACTGACGGTCAGATTTTCCTGACAACTCAGTTGTTCAACGCTGGTATCCGTCCTGCGGTTGACCCTGGTATCTCTGTATCCCGTGTGGGTGGTGCTGCTCAGACCAAGATCATCAAGAAACTGTCTGGTGGTATCCGTACTGCGCTGGCTCAGTATCGTGAACTGGCGGCATTCGCTCAGTTCTCTTCTGATCTGGACGATGCGACCCGCAAACAGCTGAGCCATGGTCAGAAAGTAACTGAACTGATGAAACAGAAACAATATGCACCGATGAGCGTAGCTCAGCAGGCGCTGGTTCTGTTCGCGGCAGAGCGTGGCTATCTGGAAGATGTCGAGCTGAACAAGATCGGCGACTTCGAAGCAGCGCTGCTCTCTTATGCCAACAATGAGCATGCTGATCTGATGGCTGAAATCAACGCAAAAGCAGATTACAACGATGATATCGTTGCTCGTCTGTCTGCATTGATTGACGGCTTCAAAGCGACTCATACCTGGTAATAACGCGGCTGCCGTAAGGCAGCCTCTGATGTGGAGAGTCAGCAATGGCCGGCGCAAAAGAGATACGCAATAAAATCGCCAGTGTGAAGAACACGCAAAAGATCACCGGTGCGATGGAGATGGTGGCAGCCAGCAAAATGCGCAAAGCGCAGGATCGCATGGCATCTAGCCGTCCCTATGCCGTGGCTATGCGCAAAGTGATCGGTCATCTCGCGTTGGGTAACCTCGAATACAAGCATCCTTACCTGATTGAGCGTGAGGTAAAGCGGGTAGGTTACATCATCGTATCGACCGATCGCGGTCTGTGTGGTGGCTTGAACGTAAACTTGTTCAAGTCGGCACTGGTATCAATGAAACAGTGGAAGGAGCAGGGCGTAGAAGTTTCTACTGCGCTGATCGGCACGAAAGCGGCCGGCTTCTTCGATCGCCTTGGTAGCAAAATACTGGCGCAGACTTCCGGTATGGGTGACGCGCCAAGCGTCAGCGACCTGATCGGTTCTGTAAAAGTAATGCTGCAAGCTTACGACAACGGCGAGATCGATCGTCTGTATCTGGTTTACAACAAGTTTGTAAACACCATGGTACAGAAACCAAGTGTCGATCAGTTGCTGCCTTTGCCGAAGGCTGACGACCAGGCGCTGGCAAAACGCCATTGGGATTATCTGTATGAACCGGATCCCAAACATCTGCTGAATGAACTGCTGATCCGCTATGTCGAATCACAGGTTTATCAGGGGGTGGTAGAAAATTTAGCCAGTGAGCAGGCAGCCCGTATGGTGGCGATGAAAGCAGCTACCGACAACGCCGGCAATCTGATTGGTGATTTACAACTGGTGTATAACAAAGCCCGTCAGGCGGCGATTACCCAGGAGCTCACCGAGATTGTCTGTGGTGCATCGGCAGTATAAGGCAAAGGTTTCCAGGCTTTAGAGGATTTGACATGAGTAACGGTATCATCGTTCAAGTCATCGGTGCGGTTGTAGACGTACAGTTTCCGCAAGATGCGGTTCCGCAGGTTTATGACGCGCTGAAGATAGTGAGCGAAGGCCAGACAAAAGGTCTGGTAATGGAAGTACAGCAACAAATCGGCGGTGGTGTTGTTCGTTGTATCGCAATGGGTACATCCGACGGTCTGCGTCGTGGTGCTGAAGTAGCTAACACTGGTGCTGGTATCAAAGTGCCTGTAGGTACTAAGACACTGGGTCGTATCATGAACGTGCTGGGTGAGCCTGTGGATGAGCAGGGCCCGGTTGGCGCGGAAGATCATTGGGTTATCCATCGTGCTGCGCCTAGCTACGAAGATCAGTCCAATACCACTGAACTGCTGGAAACAGGCATCAAGGTTATCGACCTGATCTGCCCGTTTGCCAAGGGTGGCAAGGTGGGTCTGTTCGGTGGCGCGGGTGTTGGTAAAACCGTAAACATGATGGAACTGATCAACAATATCGCGAAGGCTCACTCCGGTCTGTCTGTATTCGCCGGTGTGGGTGAACGTACCCGTGAAGGTAACGACTTCTACTATGAAATGAAGGAGTCTAACGTTCTGGATAAAGTTGCGATGGTTTACGGCCAGATGAACGAGCCACCAGGAAACCGTCTGCGTGTAGCACTGACTGGTCTGACCATGGCGGAAAAATTCCGTGATGAAGGCCGTGACGTTCTGCTGTTTATCGACAACATCTATCGTTACACCCTGGCGGGTACTGAAGTATCAGCACTGCTGGGGCGTATGCCATCTGCGGTAGGTTATCAGCCTACACTGGCAGAAGAGATGGGTGTTCTGCAGGAACGTATTACCTCGACTAAGACTGGTTCTATCACTTCGATCCAAGCGGTATACGTACCTGCGGATGACTTGACTGACCCATCACCAGCGACTACCTTTGCGCATCTGGACTCAACCGTAACACTGAGCCGTCAGATCGCTGCACTGGGTATTTACCCTGCAGTAGACCCGCTGGATTCGACTTCACGTCAGCTGGATCCGCTGGTGGTTGGTCAGGAACACTATGATGTGGCTCGTGGCGTGCAGACCGTTCTGCAGCGTTATAAAGAGCTGAAAGACATCATCGCGATCCTGGGTATGGACGAGCTGTCAGAAGACGACAAACTGGTGGTTGCGCGTGCGCGTAAGATCGAACGTTTCCTGTCTCAGCCATTTAACGTAGCAGAAGTATTTACCGGTACTCCAGGTAAATATGTGTCTCTGAAAGAGACTATCCGTGGCTTTAAAGGCATTCTGGACGGCGAGTACGACGATTTGCCAGAACAGGCGTTCTACATGGTTGGCTCCATCGACGAAGTGGTCGAGAAAGCTAAGAAACTGTAATTCAGGCAGGAGGCTCTATGGCTGAGATTACCTTCCACCTGGATGTGGTCAGTGCTGAAGGCATGCTGTTTTCCGGTCGTGTGGAATCTGTTCAGGTTTCAGGCGCAGAAGGGGAACTGGGGATCCGTCACGGTCACGCACCGTTACTGACTTCCATTAAGCCTGGTCTGGTACGTCTGGTTAAGCTGCATGGTGCCGAAGAGGTAATGTATATCTCTGGTGGTATGCTGGAAGTGCAACCAGAAACAGTAAGCGTGCTGGCGGATACCGTGATCCGTGCTGCTGACTTGGATGAAGCGAAAGCGCAGACTGCGAAACGGGCTGCTGAGGAGAAAATCCACGGCAATCCAGGCGATGTCGATTATGCGTCTGCTATCACTGAGCTGGCAAAAGCAATGGCACAATTGCGTGTCATCGAGATCACCCGCAAACACTTCTGATCCGGCATTACTGCTGATAAAAGACCTGTCATCCGGCAGGTCTTTTTTTTACCCGATCACCGGATTCAGGTTTTCCGGCCAAACTGTGTGATCATGGCCGGCATCTGATTCAGACCGAAAATCTGCTCGGCGGCTCCGAGCTTGATCGCTTCTTTAGGCATGCCAAAGACAATGCTGGAAGCTTCATCCTGTGCGATGGTGCTGGCGCCTGCCTGGCGCATACTGAGCAGCCCTCGGGCACCATCATCACCCATACCGGTCAGTATCATTCCCAATGCGTTGCGTCCGGCTGATTTAGCCATGGAGCGGAACAGCACGTCCACGGAAGGTTTATGCCGGTTAACTGGTGGGGCATCAAAGACTTCGGTGAAATAGAATGCGCCGTTTCTGACTACTTGAGTGTGATAACCGCCGGGCGCGATCAGCGCACAACCTTGCAAGACGCGATCGCCGTTTTTGGCTTCGCGCACTTCAATCGAACACAGGCCATTCAGCCGTTCAGCAAAGGCGGCGGTAAATTTTTCCGGCATATGTTGTACGATGACGATACCGGGTACATCCTGGGGCAGTTGGGTCAGGATCTGTTCCAGTGCGATGGTGCCGCCGGTTGACGTACCAATAGCGACCACCCGATCGGTTGTGCGGAATATCGGCGTGGCTGTCGAAGATACGGGTGGTGGTGTCAGATCTTGCGGTTTAGCCATGATAGGGGATTTCGCTATACCGGTTCTGGCCTGGCTGGCTTCGCGGATGGCTCTGACCAGATCACCGGCGATCGCTTGTAAGGCCTGTTTTACACCCAGCTTTGCTTTGGTGAAGACTGCGAC
>SSEX01000144.1 GCA_008015085.1 Tolumonas sp.
CGCAGTAATATTGCTACCGCCATCGTGATAGCAATCAGACTTGAACCACCATAGCTGACCAACGGCAGAGTCAGACCTTTGGTTGGTAGCATGCCGGCAGCTGCACCAACGTTGACGACAGTCTGAAAGCTGAACCAGATACCAATGCCACAAGCGGTATAGCCTTCAAAAAACTTATTGCGGAACAGTGCTGTACGGCCGATTTGTAACGCTTTCAGCGCCAGCAAAAGCTGCAGAAACAAGACTATCAATACACCGAAATATCCAAGCTCTTCACCCAGAATGGCAAAAACGAAGTCAGTATGTGCTTCTGGCAAATAGGATAATTTCTGAACAGAATTTCCCAATCCTTGTCCCCAGAAACCACCACGTCCAAAGGCCATTAGCGATTGGGTTAGCTGGTAGCCGCTGCCGAACGGATCAGCCTATGGGTCGAGAAATGAGGTCACTCGGCGCATACGGTAAGGTTCAAAGACAACCAGCCCAATCAGTGCGGTAATGCCAGCCGCAATAATTGCAATAAACTGGATAACTTTGGCTCCACCGATGAATAACAGTCCAAATGTACAGACAAACAGCACGATGACTGAACCCAGATCAGGCTGAGCCAGCAGCATGATCGCCAGCAAAAAGACAACGGCTAACGGTTTCAGAAACCCAACCAGATTACCGCGAACTTCCTCACTGCGACGAACCAGGTAGCTGGCGATGAAGACAATCAATGCCAGTTTAGCCAGTTCTGCTGGCTGAATGTTGAAAAAACCAAAGCCAATCCAGCGTTTCGCCCCGTTGACAGTACGGCCAATAGCCAGCACCGCAAATAATAACCCCAAGGCACCAACTAATAGCTGACCACTCCAGTTTTTCCAGCGCTCAACTGGTAAATACAATGTACCGACACCAATCGCCAGACAAATGAACAGAAAAGCCAGATGCCGTTTGGTGAAATAAAACATATCACCACCCGGACCTTCTTTTATTGATGCAGAAGCAACCATGATCAGGCCGATCCCCATCAGGGAAAACATCAGCGCCAGCAGGCCGCGATCATAAAACGAAGGCCGTTCAGGAACGAACCATCGCCATAATGCGCTCATCATAGTGTTAAAAATCTGCTTCATAACGCGTTCACCAGATCAGCAAAATGCTGACCGCGCTGTTCAAAATTACGGAATTGATCCAAGCTGGCACATGCCGGAGCCAACAACACCCAGTCGCCCGGTTGAGCTTCTGCTGCGATGCAGCGGACAGCTTCATCCAAATCGGTGACACGCTGGGTATTATCCGCAAGTTTCAGCAACGTATCTGCATCCTGACCAAAACAGACCATACGATAAATCTGGTTAGCCAGTAGTGGTTGCAGCGGCGAAAAGTCCTGCCCCTTGCCTTGACCACCTGCAAGCAGCCACAAACGTCCTTTGACACTTTCACCAACTCCGGCTACAGCTGCCAGAGTTGAACCAACATTAGTTGCCTTTGAATCATTGATCCAACGGACACCATTCACTTCGCGCACGAACTGACAACGGTGCTCCAAACCTGAGAATGAGCGCAATACATTCAGTTGTGCAGGCTGAGGGATAGCAGCTGCATCGGCTAACGCCATTGCAGCTAAGGCGTTCATCTGATTATGAGCCCCTACTATATTCAGCTCGCTAACTGGCAGAACCGGTTTTCCGGCCACACTAAGCCAGAGTTGGTTATCCCGCTGAATACGGCCATAAGCTTCTGCATTCAGTCCGAAGCTTTGCCAGTATGACTGTTGCGGAGGGTATGTTGCTGCATCATCACGATTTACAACAATCCGCTTTGCATTTGAAAAAATACGCTGTTTAGCAGCCAGATACCCAGCCATGCCGTCATAACGATCCAGATGATCTTCACTCAAATTCAGAATGACCGCTGCCGCTGGTTTTAACGAGCTGGTTGTTTCTAATTGGAAACTTGACAATTCAAGGACATACAGATCAGCAGGCTGCAGTAACAGATCAAGCGCCGGCGTTCCGATATTGCCACCGACACCCACTTTAAAACCCGCTTCTGCCGCCATTAAACCAACCAGCGCAGTAACTGTGCTTTTACCATTAGAACCGGTAATCGCGACTATCGGAGCTTTTGCTTCGCGGGCAAAAAGCTCAATGTCACCAACAATCTCAACGCCAGCTGCTTTTGCAACCTGCAGAGCCGGCGTTGCTAAAGCAACACCCGGGCTGGCAACAATCAAAGAGGCAGAACATAACGTATCAGCATCCAGAGGACCGGTGAGCAGGCGGCATTCGGCTGGTAAAGACTCTTTCCCCGGTGGATTTTCACGGGTATCCATCACTACAGGCGTAATTCCACGCTGACGAAAGTATGTCACGCAGGAAAGTCCTGTTTTACCTAAACCGATGATGACAACCTGTTTCATCTTGTAATTACCTCAGTTTCAGAGTGACCAGACCCAGCAATACCAGCACGAGAGTGATGATCCAGAAACGAACGATCACTCGCGGCTCGGGCCAGCCTTTCAGTTCGTAGTGGTGATGAATTGGAGCCATACGGAAGATACGCTGACCTCTTAATTTGTAAGAGCCAACCTGTAGGATCACAGACAGTGTTTCCATTACAAAAACACCGCCCATAATAAACAGCAGAAACTCCTGACGAACCAACACAGCAATGACCCCCAGAATAGCGCCTAGGGCCAGAGAGCCGACATCGCCCATGAATACCTGTGCCGGATAGGTGTTAAACCACAGGAACCCCAGCCCGGCACCAATAATAGCGGTACAGATCACCATCAGCTCAGAAGCATTTGCTACATAAGGAATATGCAGATAATTCGCAAAGTTTACGTTGCCTGTCGCCCAGGCTATCAGCGCGAATCCGGCAGCTACCATGACTGTCGGCATAATTGCCAAGCCATCAAGACCATCAGTCAGGTTGACCGCATTAGATGAGCCGACGATTACAAAGTAGGTCATCAGAATGAACACCAAGCCCAGTTGCGGCATGATTTCTTTGAAAAATGGCACCACAAGCACGGTTTGAGCATCTGATGATGCGGTGCTGTAAAGGAAAAACGCGACAACCAGTGCAGAGGCCGATTGCCAGAAGTATTTCCAGCGAGCAATCAGACCATCAGGATTTTTACGGATCACCTTCCGGTAGTCATCAATGAATCCGATAGTTCCAAAGCTAACCAGCACAAACAGGACAACCCAGACATAAGGATTACTCAGTCGTGCCCACAGGATAACCGACAGAAAAATAGACAGCAGGATCATGATCCCACCCATGGTCGGTGTTCCGGCTTTGCTGAAATGTGATTGCGGACCGTCATTGCGAACCACCTGACCAATTTGCAACAGCTGCAACCGGCGGATCAAGTGAGGTCCTATCCAAAGCGCAAAGCCCAACCCGGTCAGGATGGACATGATGGCACGGAAGGTCAGATAAGAGACCACATGAAAAAAGGATAAATGGGGCGTTAACCACTCCGCCAGCCATACTAACATGCTGTTTTTTCCTCACAGGATTTAACAAAAGCGACGACATCTTCCATCCGGGCACTGCGTGCACCTTTGGCGAGAATAGTCACAGGTCGTTGTTGTTGCATCAATTGCTGCAAAGCCTGATACAAACTTTCTTTGTTCACAAAATGTTGCCCTGAAGCAGCCTCAGCGGTGTTACGGGATAATTCGCCAATGGTGAGAACCGTGTCCAGTTTCTTTGCTTTAGCATGTTCACCGATCTGACGATGCAGAGTAGCGGCATCAGCACCTAACTCCCCCATATCGCCAAATACCAGCACTCTGTGACCCGGCATCACCGACAGCGTATCAATCGCAGCCATTACTGACTGCACACTGGCATTATAGGTATCATCAATCACCGTAACCGAATCAGATAATTTCTGGACACAAAAACGGCCTTTTACCGGTACCATTGTCATCAGACCAGATTTAACCTGTTCCAGCGATAATCCCAGTGATGTAGTGACAGCTGCTGCAGCTAACGCATTACTAACATTATGTAATCCGGGCACCGGTAACTGAATCGCTATTCGTCCCAGCGGACAAATCAGCATGAAACTTGCGATACCGGCTTCATTTTGCTCAATGTTTTCCGCTCTGAAATCGGCCTTTGGGTTTTCAACACCAAAGCTCAGCGTGCGTACAGATAAAATTTCCCGCCACCAGTCATAAAATTCACTGTCAGCGTTAATGATGGCAGTACCGGTTTCTGATAAACCGGAGAAAATTTCAGTCTTTGCGACAGCAACACCACGTAATGAACCGAATCCAGCCAGATGTGCTGCAGCGACATTATTAATGACAGCAACATCAGGTTTCACCAATGAGGTTGTCCAGGCAATTTCACCCGGATGATTCGCTCCTAGCTCCACGACTGCATAGCGTTCATCAGGCGTCAGGCGTAATAATGTCTGTGGTACACCGATTTCATTATTGAGATTACCCTGAGTAGCCAGCACCGGTGCGGATTGTCGTAAAATCGCAGCACACATTTCTTTGACTGTGGTTTTTCCACAGCTGCCAGTAATGGCAACAATCTGCAAATCGAGTTGATTCCGCACCCAGGCGGCAATCTGACCCAGCGCGATACGGGTATCAGCAACCAGGATCTGAGGAAGTGACACGTCGGGCAGTGGGCGGGAAACAACAATAGCAACCGCATCTTTATCGGCTGCCTGTGCTGCAAAGTCATGCGCATCGAAACGTTCGCCTTGCAAGGCCAGGAACAGAGCTCCAGCGCTGACAGTTCGGGTATCGGTGCTGATATTTTTAACCATAAGTGCAGCATCAGGACAATTTAGTAACTGCCCGTCTGTCACTTGTGCGATCTGCGCCAATGACATTGGTATCACAATATTACCCCCAATAACTGCATGACCGTTTCCCGATCACTGTAATGATGTTTCTCTTTACCAATGATTTGATAATCTTCATGACCTTTACCAGCCACAAGAATAACGTCCCCAGGTTTTGCCTGAGATAGTGCCAGCTGGATCGCTTTAGGGCGTGAATGCTCAATATGCACCTGTTCCGGCTTTTTCAGCCCTGAGCACATATCAGCAATAATTACTGCAGGATCTTCAGTACGAGGGTTGTCATCTGTCAGGATCAGCATATCTGCCCACTGCTCAGCAATTGCTGCCATTTGAGGGCGTTTACCCCGATCCCGATCACCACCACAGCCAACCAGACAGAACAAACGGCCGTGACAATGTTGTCTTGCCGCCTGTAAAGCTTTTTCCAGACCATCTGGCGTATGAGCATAATCAACCACAACCAGAGGCTGATCGTGATTACCAAAACACTCCAGGCGGCCAGTGACGGGCTGAAGGCCGGAAGCCGTCTGACACAGCGTTTTAAAGTCGTACTGCAAAACCAACATTGCTGCTAACGCCGCCAGTATATTTGATACGTTAAACTTCCCCAGAAGGGGGGCCGATAATACACCATCCCCCCATGAAGAGTGAATGCTGACAGTCACACCCTGAGGATGATATTTAACATCTGTTGCATAAACAAACCGGCCCGGATGATCTGATAATGGTTCATCAATACCGTATGCCACCGCATCCGGCATTTCTTTCAACCAGTTACGCGCTACCGCATCATCGGTATTCAAAATGCAATGTGAAGGAATGCTTTGCTTAAATATCTGACGTTTCGCATCAGCATAAGCCTCCATCGTCAGATGATAATCCAGGTGATCGCGACTTAGGTTAGTAAATACAGCTGCAGCAAACGGCAATGCTGATACTCGGTGCTGCACCAGTCCGTGCGAAGAAACCTCCATAGCGGCAACGGCAACCTGATCTGCGACAAAACACGCTAATTCCTGCTGGATCGATATTGCACTACCGGTTGTATTTTCTGTGACTCGCAACTGACCAAACCGGCCATTACCAATCGTGCCCAGCATGCCACCGCGCTGTCCGAGTAGTTCAGTCCAATTTGCAATCAGCTGAGTACAAGTGCTTTTTCCGTTTGTTCCTGTCACTCCCACCAGAGCCAGTTTTTGCGCCGGTGAACCATAAAATATACCAGCCAGATAACTGATCTTTTCTGCCAGGGCAGGTACCGGAATACAGGGAATACTGAGCTGCGGAGTTTCAAAACCATCACTATTATCAAACAGGATAGCCACTGCACCTTTTTGCTCTGCTTGTTGCATGAACAACCGGCCATCCACCGCATGACCTTTCAATGCCAAAAATAATGAGCCCGGTTGTAATAACCGGGTATCTAACTGCATGTCTGTCAAATTGATTGCTGGCGCTGTGATGCCAATACCAGCCAATAGCTTATCAAGAGCGAGTGCCATTTTTCTTCACCTCGCTGCGTTGTGCGGTAGTAGGTTCATCTTTCTCATCGGTTAAGGCATCAGGAGGAACATTATATAATTGCAACGCACTGCTCATTACTTCAGCAAACGTAGGCCCCGCGACCGAACCACCATAATAGGCACCGCCATGCGGTTCGTTAATAATGACGACCATAGCAAAACGCGGATTACTGACCGGGGCAAAGCCGGCAAAAGTACCTACATAGTCTTTACCATAACCACCGGCAGTAGCGACCTTGGCTGTCCCGGTTTTACCAGCAACACGATAGCCAGGTACGGCAGCTTTACCGCCTGTTCCGCCTTCTTCAACCACACTTTCCAGCGCATGAATAACTTGTTCAGCGATTTGAGCATCGATAACCCGCTGGCCTTGTGGGGGCTGAGAAATTTTCAGTACTGAGATAGGTTTACGTACGCCTTTATTCGCTAAGGCGGCATATGCCGCTGTCAGTTGCAGCGGCGTTACTCGAAGACCATAACCAAAGCCCAGCGTTGCCAGCTCAATCTTCGACCAGCGGCTGCGCATCGGGATCATCCCTGAGCTTTCGCCCATCAGACCAGTACCTGACTCCTGACCAAGTCCGAACTCTTCTAGTTTGCCTGTGATCCATTGTGGCTGCATACGTAATGCCAGATGCGCCATACCTATATTGGAAGAGTACTTCAGAATATCGAATAAACCACCAGAAGCCATTTTATGGCTGTCAGTAACAACCTTGCCGCCGATGGAGAATGGTCTGGTATCGAGAACCTCTTTCCAACTGGTTACACCATGTTCCAGCGCACTCATTGCCACAATAGGCTTCACTGTAGAACCTGGTTCATAGGTATCGGTCACAGCCCGGTTACGCGCTCGGAAACTTTCATATTGCTCACGGTTATTCGGGTTATATGATGGGGTATTCACCATAGCAAGCACTTCACCGGTAGTGACATCCATCAATACCAACGAACCGGAAGTGGCTTTGTTTACTTCTGTTGCATACTTAAGTGAGCGATAAGCAATGGACTGCAGACGCTGATCAATGCTCAATACGAGGTTGTTAGCTTTTTTACCTTCTTTCACTACCCCAATATTTTCAATAACCCTCCCCTGCCGGTCTTTGCGGATTTTGTATTCGGAAGGTGTAGAGCTCAGCCAGTCATTGAAGGCTCGTTCAACGCCTTCTATACCAGAACCATCAATGTTGGTATTGCCGACAAGGTGCGCACTGATTTCACCGCTAGGATAATACCGACGGGTTTCCCGGCGTAAATGAACACCAGGTAGTTTTAATTTAGCAATATAGTCAGCTACAGACGGCGTGATCTGACGTTGCAGATAGACGAACCGACGTTTCGGATCAGCCACACTGGCTGTCAATTTACGCATATCGAGGCCCAGTACATCGGCCAGCGCCATCCATGCTGCCGTATTTTTCAGACCATCAGCTTCATGGATCTCTTTCGGATCAGCCCATACAGCCTGAACTGGCACAGATACAGCTAATTGTTCACCGTTTCTGTCAGTGACCATACCTCTATCTGTCGGATCAGCAGTAGTACGCAGTGAACGCATATCACCTTCCTGCCTCAACCGATCAGGCTGAATCACCTGGATCCAGGCTGTACGGGCAACTAATCCGGTGAATCCGATAAAAATGAAACCAAGCAGCAGCATGAAGCGCCACTGGGCCACTCCAATCTCACCTTTTTTATTATTTTTCTTAGTATTTGCTCTCATGGCAGACTAATCATCTTTTCATCAATAGGTTTAGGTCGTGTCATTGCCAGTTTTTCCTTGGCAATGTCCGAAACACGTGAATGCTCAGCTAATGCATTCTGTTCAAGCACCAGATGCCGCCATTCCACTTCTAATTCATCTGTAATACTTTGTACCTTATTGAGTTCAGCCGTAACCGAACGGGTATCGTCAGTGATGACTATCGTGGTCAGCGCTGTCCCCAAAGTCGCTACGCCAAGGATGATCTGAAACAGATGACGTTTCAGATCAATCAGGATCAACAAGCCAAGGTTCAGTCGGCGATCCATCATTCGCCTCCAAGCCGCTCAGCAACACGTAGTACGGAACTACGTGAACGTACGTTGTCTGAAATTTCGCTATCGCCCGGCTTAATCGCTTTGCCAACAGATCGCAAAGTCTGAGTCTTACGAATTTGATCTTCTGTAATAGGTAAGCCCTTAGGCGGTTGAATGCCTTTTTCCTGCTGACGGATAAACTGTTTGACCAGGCGATCCTCCAGCGAATGGAAACTAATCACCGCCAATCGACCGGCGGGAGCTAAAACGGATAACGAAGCCCGCAAAGTATCTTCAATCTCTTTCAGCTCTTGATTGACATGAATACGCAGCGCCTGGAAGCTGCGAGTCGCCGGATGTTTGTGCTTTTCTTTGATCGGGATCACACGGGCAATCATGTCTGCCAGCTGACGGGTACGGGTATAAGGTGTGGTCACACGATCAGCTACGATCGCGCGGGCAATTTTATTGGCAAAACGCTCTTCACCATAGGTACGCAAAACCCAGGCGATATCATCGGCATCAGCATGAGACAACCATTCAGCAGCGCTTTCGCCATGCAGAGGGTCCATACGCATATCCAGCGGACCATCCTGCATGAAACTAAAACCTCGATCAGCCTGATCCAGCTGTGGTGAGGACACCCCCAAATCCAGCAGAAGGCCATCTACTTTGCCTAGCAGGTCTCGTTCAGCCATGTAGTCATATAAGCCAGAAAACGGACCAGAAATGATTTCAAAGCGGGGATCGTTCCACTCTTTGGCAACAGCAACAGCCTGCGGATCGCGATCAATCGCATACAATCGGCCATTCGGGCCAAGATGCTGCAGGATCAGACGGGAATGACCACCACGTCCGAATGTACCATCGACATAGATGCCGTCCGGGCGAATAGCCAGCCCGTCCACCGCTTCCTGCAACAGTACAGTAATATGTTCCATTCGTTTTTATCCCCGGTGCTAGAGTGAAAAATCACGCAGCTTATCTGAAGTAGTCCAATCCATATCCGGCAATGCCTGAATATCCTCGTCTACCTGCTGTAACCAGCGAGACTCACTCCAGATCTCAAATTTATTCAATTGGCCAACCAGCATGACTTGTTTTTCCAGTCCGGCGTGCTGCCGAAGTGGCGCTGATAACAACAAGCGGCCATTTCCATCCAGTTCGCACTCGCAGGCATATCCAAGCAGCAAACGCTGTAGCCGGCGCTCTGCCGGATTGATGCTGGAAAGAGATTTTAGTTTTTTCTCTATCTCTTCCCATTCATTTAACGGGTACAGCAGCAGGCAGGGATTCGCTATATCAATGGTGCAGACAAGCTGGCCCTCGCTCTCTTCGCGAAGCCAGTCTCTGTATTTTGTCGGTACTGCTAACCGCCCTTTGGTATCAAGAGCGATGGCGTGTGCTCCACGTAGCATGCCGCACCCTGCTGTTTGGTTATTTCCTGCCAGCCAGAGAATAGAGTGAAGTTATTCTACAGTTCTCCACAATATCCCACTTTTTTCCACCTATGAAGTTTAAGGATGCCTATGACCCTTTGCAAGCATCAGCCAGAGCGGATTACCCGGAACAGACAAGGATTTTTGCAATTCTTCACTAAAGAGGCTGATTTTTAAGCAAAATGAATTTCTGGTGAAATTAAGCAGTTTGCGAGCCCTGTCACTTTTACGGTTGTTTCATGCCGGATATTTTGCGATTTGCGCTAAACCCCTTATGCTGCGACCTCATGAATAACTACTGTCAGAGTGACGGCAATGAAAACTAACCTCATTACCCGAGCCGGATGGCAAAAGCTCGAAGATGAACTGAAATATCTGTGGAAAGTCAAACGGCCTCAGGTCACACAGGCAGTTTCTGAAGCTGCTGCATTAGGTGATCGCAGCGAGAATGCAGAGTACAAAGAAGGAAAACGAGAATTACGCTCTATCGATCGGCGGCTACGTTTTCTAACCAAGCGGCTGGATGCATTAAAAATTGTTGAATACTCCCCGCAACAGGAAGGCAAAGTCTATTTTGGTGCCTGGGTTGAGCTTGAAAATGATCAGGAAGAGATCGTGCGCTATCGGATAGTCGGTACTGACGAGATTGATACCAAGAATAACTACATCACTATCGATTCTCCCATGGCTCGCGCGCTGATTGGCAAGCAGGTTGATGATGAAGTCCGGGTGCTAACGCCTTCCGGTGAAAAAGAATGGTATATCAATAAAATACAATACAAACCTTTTTCTAAAGACAACGCTGAATAAAACACGAGAACAACTATGCGTTCAATTAATGAGATCATTGCTGAAGAGTTAAGTGCAGGCACAGAGCAGGTCGTTGCTGCGGTGCAACTACTGGATGAAGGCGCTACTGTGCCGTTTATTGCCCGTTACCGTAAGGAGGTAACCGGCGGGTTAGATGACACGCAATTACGTCATTTAGAACAACGTCTGGGGTATCTGCGGGAGCTGGAAGATCGTCGGCAAACGATTCTGAACTCCATCAGCGAGCAGGGAAAACTCACGGATGAATTAAAAGCGGAGATTCTGGAGGCTGATACTAAGACCCGACTGGAAGATCTCTATTTACCATATAAGCCTAAGCGCCGGACCAAAGGTCAGATTGCCATTGAAGCCGGTCTGGAACCACTTGCTGAGAGTCTGCTGGCAAATCCACAGTTAGATCCTGAGCAGGAAGCGCTGAACTATCTGAATCCGGAACATCAGATCACCGACAGCAAAGCTGCACTGGATGGAGCACGTTATATTCTGATGGAACGCTTTGCCGAAGAAGCCGGCTTACTGGAAAAACTGCGTAGTTATTTGTGGCAATCCGCACTGCTGCGTTCACAAATCATTGAAGGCAAAGAAGCCGAGGCAGCTAAATTCAGTGACTATTTCGATCATCAGGAACCTATCGCAAAAGTACCGTCACATCGAACTTTGGCGATGCTGCGTGGCCGTAACGAAGGTTTTCTGGCGCTGAGTCTGTATGTGGAGCAGACGGGTGATATTCATCCTTGCGAGCAAATGATTGCCCGCCATTTTGAACTTTCTTTTACCGGCAAACCTGCCGATAAATGGCTGCAAAGCGTAGTCAACTGGACATGGAAGATCAAACTTTCCCTGCAGATGGAAACGGAACTGATTGGTCGTTTGCGTGAAGAGGCAGAAACTGAAGCCATCCGAGTATTCTCGAGTAATCTTAAAGATCTGCTGATGGCTGCCCCTGCCGGAATGAAATCCACCATGGGGCTGGACCCCGGTATCCGCACCGGTGTGAAGGTCGCGGTAGTGGACGAAACCGGTAAAGTGGTTGCGGTACACACGGTCTATCCGTTTGAACCGAAGCGTCAGTACGATCAGGCCATTGAGATCCTGTATGCCC
>SSEX01000129.1 GCA_008015085.1 Tolumonas sp.
CCAATGCAGCATCTTTAGCTTTTTGCTCTGCCGCTTTCATCGCCTCTTCAAGAGAAGCCATAATTGCAGCCCGATGCGGTCCTAACCGATCCAGTGCACCGGCATACACCAACTTTTCCATGACCCGTTTGTTCAGGCGCTTAATATCCACCCGATTACAGAAATCGAACAGATCACGGAATGGACCGCCTTCATTGCGAGCGGCTATAATAGCTTCGACAGGGCCTTCGCCCACACCTTTCACCGCACCTATTCCATAAACCACTTCACCTCGTTCATTGACGGTAAAGCGATATTGTCCGGTATTCACATCCGGCGGAATAAGCTTTAATCCCATACGCTGACACTCATCAACCAGCGTAACAATTTTATCGGTGTTATCCATATCCGCAGTCATTACTGCAGCCATGAATTCTGCCGGGAAATGCGTTTTCAGCCAGAGCGTCTGATAAGAAACCAGTGCGTAGGCCGCAGAATGCGATTTGTTAAATCCGTATCCAGCGAATTTCTCCACCAGATCGAAAATCTTCATCGCCAGTTCGCCGTCGACCCCGTTTTTAACTGCACCAGATTCAAAACCAGAACGTTGCTTTGCCATCTCTTCCGGTTTTTTCTTACCCATAGCACGGCGCAGCATATCCGCGCCACCCAGGGTATAACCTGCCAGTGTCTGGGCGATCTGCATTACCTGTTCCTGATACAGGATAATGCCATAGGTAGGTTCCAGAATTGGTTTCAGCGACTCATGCTGCCATTGAATATCCGGATAGGAGATCTCTTCCCTGCCATGCTTACGGTCGATGAAGTTATCCACCATGCCTGACTGCAACGGGCCAGGACGGAATAACGCAACTAAAGCGATCATGTCTTCAAAACAGTCCGGTTGCAGACGTTTGATCAGATCTTTCATACCACGCGATTCCAGCTGAAATACCGCCGTGGTTTCTGAATTTTTCAGGATTTTGAATGATGCCGGATCATCGAGAGGAATGGCGGCAATATCAACCGGGGCTTTGCCCTCTTTTGCAAGGCGAGGATTAATCATATCCAGCGCCCATTTGATGATGGTCAGTGTCCGCAGACCAAGGAAGTCAAACTTCACAAGGCCAGCATATTCCACGTCGTTCTTATCAAATTGGGTAACCGGCTGTAGCCCCTGATCATCACAATACAGCGGTGCAAAATCAGTAATTTTCGTCGGCGCGATTACCACGCCACCGGCGTGTTTACCCGCGTTACGCGTGACGCCCTCGAGCTTACGCGCCATATCGATCAGCGCTTTAACTTCCTCATCCTTGTCGTACAACTCAACCAGCTTTGGCTCCGCATCAAAAGCTTTGGCCAGCGTCATACCCGGATCAGGCGGAATCAGCTTAGATATACGGTCAACAAAGCCATACGGATGCCCCAGTACGCGTCCTACGTCGCGCACAACCGCTTTCGCCGCCATCGTACCGAAAGTAATGATCTGTGAAACCGCCTCACGACCATACATCTGCGCAACGTGATCAATCACTTCATCACGCCGATCCATACAAAAATCGACGTCAAAGTCCGGCATGGATACACGTTCAGGGTTTAGGAAACGTTCGAACAGCAAGTCCAGCGCCAGCGGATCAAGATCCGTAATTTTCAGAGCATATGCAACCAGACTCCCTGCACCGGAACCTCGCCCGGGCCCGACCGGAATATCGTTATCCTTTGACCACTGAATAAACTCCATCACTATCAGGAAGTAGCCGGGAAAACCCATCTGGTTAATAACTTTCAGCTCAATATCCAGACGCTCATCATAGGCAGGGCGTTTTTCCGCCCGCACAGCAGGGTCTGGAAACAAGAATTCCAGACGATCTTCCAAACCCTCTTTGGATTTCATGACCAGAAAATCTTCCGTGGTCATATCTCCCGTCGGAAACTGAGGCAGAAAATATTCGCCTAACCGAACAGTCACATTACAGCGTTTTGCAATCTCGACGCTGTTAACCAGCGCTTCCGGAATGTCCTTGAATAGCTCACACATTTCATCCTGTGTGCGCAGATACTGCTGATTGCTGTAACGTTTAGGCCGGCGGGTATCATCCAGTGTATAGCCATCATGAATCGCTACACGGATCTCATGAGCATCAAAATCGTCTTTATTAAGAAACACCACATCATTAGTAGCTACTACCGGTAAATCCTGCTGAACAGCGAGTTCAACAGCCATATGCAGGTAGGTTTCTTCATCCAGACGGCCAGTCCGAATCAGTTCAAGATAAAAACGGTCAGCAAAATGTTGTTGGTAAAACGCAGTACAACGTTCCACCATAGCCGGATTACCCTGGAGCAGGAACTTACCAATATCGCCTTCCCTGCCACCGGATAACAAAATCACACCCTGAGCGTGATCTGCTAACCAAACCTTATCAATGACCGCCCTGCCCTGAATATGGCCACGCTCATAACCACGGGAAATCAATTGGATTAGATTCTGCTGACCTTCGTTGTTCATCGCCAGACCGACCAGACGGAACAATTCATCGCCCAGCTCTTCACTCTGAACCCAGAAATCAACACCGATAACCGGTTTTATCCCTTTGCCATGTGCATCGCCGTAAAAGCGTACCAACCCGCATTGGTTCATCTGATCAGTGATCGCCATGGCGACCATTTTGTCTTCGGCTGCACGAGCTACCAGTGGCTTGATCTTTTGCAGACCATCCACCATAGAAAAATCAGAATGAATATGAAGATGAACGAAACGTGGTTCGGTCATGATGAATCCTGTTTAGTCGAGACCTAGCGCCAGTTTAACCGGTTTAAAACTGCGGCGATGTACTGGCAACGCACCATGCTCGGCCAATGCGGCCAGATGCTGCACAGTAGGATATCCTTTATGCTGAGCAAAGCCATACTGCGGATATAGCAAATCCAAATCAGCCATTTCGCGATCGCGGGTAACCTTTGCCAGAATGGAAGCGGCGCTGATTTCGGCAACCAGACTATCACCTTTGACCACAGCCTGGGATGGCATGGCTAAAGGCGGGCAACGATTACCATCGATCAGCACAAATTCAGGCTGAACTGATAAGACTGCAACAGCACGTTGCATCGCTTTCATGGTCGCCTGAAAGATATTAAATTCATCGATCTCCGCCGGGGAGCAACGGCCAATGGCATAGGCAAGCGCATGCTCTCTGCTAATATCAAACAGTGCTTCGCGCTTTTTTTCTGAGAGCTTTTTGGAATCATTCAGACCGGCAATCGGGCGGGCAGGATCCAGAATCACGGCGGCTGTTACAACATCACCAACCAACGGTCCGCGACCGACCTCATCCACACCAGCTATTAACTGGAATGGCGGATAGATAAATGCACTCATATATGACCTTGTAATACGTCAACAACAGCCTGTGCGGCCTGTTTATCCGCATCACACCTGATCAACTGATGCAGGCGGCTAAATTCATCAAGCAATGCCTGATTATCCTGCTGCAGATAGGTGTCAACTGCTGCGACCAATTTTTCCGGTACACAATCATCCTGAATCAGTTCCGGCACCAAAGTCCGGCCAGACAGTAGATTTGGCAGCGAAAAAGTACGAATCTTAACCAATTTCTGACCTAACCAGAATGTGAATGGCTTCACTTTATAAGCTACCACCATCGGCCGTTTTACCAGCATCGCTTCCAGTGTGGCCGTTCCGGAGGCCAGCAAGATAACATCCGCTGATGTCATTACTGTCCGAGCCTGACCATCAACCAGAGTCATGGCAAGTTCAGGCGCAACCTGCTGTTTAATCTGTTCAAACTGTGCTTTACGACGCGGATTTACCAGTGGCACAACAAACTGCAGATCAGGGTATTTCTGCTGTAATAACTGGCATGTCTGTAAAAATGGTGGCGTCAGCATTTCAACTTCTGCACCGCGACTACCAGGCAAGACTGCAACTACAGGCACATCAACTTTTAATCCCAGCATTTCTCTGGCTGGTGATTTAGGCGATGACAAGGGAATAGCATCTGCCATCGTATGACCAACAAAACGACATGGAGCATCATGCTGATCATAAAATGCTTTTTCGAATGGTAAGAAAGCCAGAACCATATCGGTTGCTTTCTTTATTTTATGCATCCGACTCTGTCGCCATGCCCAGACTGACGGGCTGACATAGTGAATCGTCTTTATACCTGCCGCCTTGAGCTTAAGCTCAACTCCGATATTAAAATCAGGTGCATCCACACCAATAAAAACGTCAGGTGGATTTTCTTTGAAATAGCGGATGATCTGACGCCGAACTTGCAATAAGCGAGGCAACCGGCCAAGAACTTCGACCAGACCCATCACTGACAATTCTTCCATATCAAATAATGTCGTGATGCCCAGCTCCTGCATTCGCGGCCCGGCAATACCGATAAATTGACAGTCAGGATGAAGTTGCCTGAGTTGATGCATCAGACCAGCAGCAAGAATATCGCCGGAGACTTCCCCGGCGATAATACCAATGCGCAACGGCTTTGTAACCGCTGAGCAATTAGGGACGAATGATGCCACGCTCATTCTTTTTCAGGAAATCCACAAACAGAGCAACAGCAGGTTCATTCTGAGCCATTGATTCTAATGCAGGCATAACCTCTTCAATGGTTTTACCGCTGCGATAGAGCTCTTTATAAGCTCGTTTCACTGCAGAAATCGCTTCTGCAGAAAAACCTCGACGGCGTAAACCTTCGCTGTTGATACCGAATGGCGTTGCATAATGACCTGCCGCCATCACATACGGCGGCACATCTTTGTTGAGTGCAGCCATACCCGCAATAAATGCATGAGACCCAACACGGCCAAATTGGTGAATTGCAGCCAGACCACCAAAAATAACCCAGTCACCGATATGGACATGACCAGCTAATGTTGCATTGTTAGCAAAAATGCAGTCATCACCAATCATACAATCATGCGCAACATGCACGTTCACCATAAATAGATTTCGGCTACCAACTTTAGTCAGAGATTGGTCCTGAACGGTTCCACGGTGGAAAGTACAGTGCTCACGGATAACGTTTGCATCACCTATTTCCAGGAATGTACGCTCACCTGCGTATTTTTTATCCTGACAATCTTCACCAATAGAGGCAAACTGGAATATCTTGTTATTGCGACCAATTTTGGTTGGCCCCTTGATAACAACATGGGAACCCACCCATGTGCCTTCGCCAATTTCAACTTCATCATCAATACAAGTAAAGGCGCCAATTTCGACATTAGCAC
>SSEX01000171.1 GCA_008015085.1 Tolumonas sp.
CGACAGACGCGCATCGACTTCGGTGGAGATTCGGCCTGGTACGTGTTTGAGCACTTCACAGCCAATCGCCACAATCAGACGGTCAGCGGCTTCTTCGACCTGCACAGCGATATCAGAGGACAGGTGTTTGGCCTGAGCCACTACCGTTTCCAGCAGGGGGGCATACTCAGGGCTGGAGACGGCTTTTAAAATCAGCGATGGGTTAGTGGTGGCATCTTCAGGGGAATACAATTTAATGGCGGGTAACTCACCGGTATCGGCCACCACGGTGGTCACGGCACGTAATTGGTCTAGCAAACTGCTCACGGTAACTCCTTGTCACATACGACGGATTTAATTGAGTTATACAGAAAATTCGCCCCTGCAAGGTAACAGGGGCGTTAAATTTATTTTGAAAGTTTGTAATAGACCTCATTCCAGAGAATTTCTTTCTTGAGTTCCGGAATGGTGGTGTTCTCGTCGATCAGCAGGAATTCAATACCCATCATGTCAGCGTAAATACGCAGATATTCGGCATCGACTGCCTGACTGAATACCGAGTGGTGAGCGGCACCGGCTAAGATCCACGCTTCTGCACCGATTTCCAGATTTGGTTTTGGTTCCCATAGTGCGCAAGCGACCGGCAGTTTTGGCAGTGCCTGAGGCAGATCCACCACATCCAAATTGTTTACGACCAGACGGAAACGGTTACCCATGTCGATCAGGCTGGCATTGACTGCTTTACCTGCTGGAGCGGAGAACAGCAGACGTGCTGGCGGTGCTTTTTTACCGATACCCAGATGCTGAACATCCAGCACCGGTTTTTTGCTGGCAATGGATGGGCAGACTTCCAGCATGTGTGCACCCAGTACCAGATTGCGGCCTTGTTCCAGATGGTAGGTGTAATCCTCCATAAAGGAAGTGCCGCCAGGCAAACCGGTACTCATCACTTTCAGGGTTCTCAGCAGTGCGGCTGTTTTCCAGTCTCCTTCACCGCCGAAACCGTAGCCTTGTTCCATCAGACGTTGGCAGGCTAGCCCCGGAAGCTGATGAATGCCGTATAGATCTTCAAAGGTAGTCGTGAAGGCACCGAAACCGCCGTCCTGCAGGAATTTTTTCATCCCCAGTTCCTGACGGGCTGCTTCATACAATGATTCGCGGTGTGCACCGCCTACTTTCACGCTATCAGTCAGAGTGTAGGTGCTTTCATATTCATCCAGCAGGGCATTGATGTCAGCAGTAGAAACTGAATTGATTACGCTGACCAGATCGCCGACCGGATGGTAGTTCACCTGATAGCCGAACTGGATCTGTGCTTCAACTTTGTCGCCTTCGGTCACGGCTACATTGCGCATGTTGTCGCCGAAACGAGCGACTTTCATCTTGCGGCTGTCATAGACAGCAGCAGCGATACGCATCCAGCGTGCGATTTTGGCGTGCGCTTCTTTATCTTCCCAGTAGCCTACGACAACGGTGCGTGGCAGACGCAGGCGGGCGCCCATGAAACCGAATTCACGACCACCGTGGGCGGTCTGGTTCAGGTTCATGAAGTCCATATCGATCTCTTTCCAAGGCAGATCGCGGTTGAACTGGGTATGGAACTGCAGCAGTGGTTTGTTTAGCTGACTCAGTGCAGGGATCCACATTTTGGCTGGCGAGAAGGTATGCATCCACACCATGACGCTGACGCATTTTTCCTCATGATTCGCATCACGGGCGATGGCAGAGATTTCATCCAGCGTGGTACCGGTTGGTTTCAGAACCACTTTCAGTGGCAAGCCGGCTTTTTCATTTAACTGATGTGTGATGGTCTGTGCATGATCGGCAACTTGTTTCAGGGTTTCTGGTCCATACAGGTGCTGACTGCCAACTACAAACCACACTTCTAACTGTTTTAAAAATTCCATCGTCTTGTCCTCGTTGTTTATTTTGTGCCTGACTGGCCGTAATAAGCATTTTTGCCATGTTTGCGCTGGTAATGTTTTTCCAGCATGTAATCAGGGAGTTCCCCTGCCTGCGGATTCAGTTGATGGGTGATCCAGCCCATGCGAGCAATTTCTTCCAGCACGACTGCGTTATGCACGGCATCATGGGCATCTTTGCCCCAGCTGAACGGACCATGATTGGCAACCAGGATGCCGGGCATGGTCAGTGGTGGAGTATTTTTCAGGGTTTCTACAATCAGATGCCCAGTCAGCCCTTCATAGTCTTCATTGACTTCGGTGGCAGATAACAAGCGGGTGCAAGGGACGTTGCCGTGGAAATAGTCAGCTTGTGTCGTGCCCTGAATGGGAATTGCACGGCGTGCCTGTGCCCATGCGGTGGCGTGAGTGGAATGGGTGTGTACCATTCCGCCCAATTCAGGGTAATGGCGGTACATCACCAGATGGGTCGGTGTATCGGAAGAGGGACGTAGTGTTCCCTCGACTCGGTTTCCGTCCAGATCCAATACCACCATGTCATCAACTTTCATGGTTTCGTAGCTGACGCCGCTAGGCTTAATCACGACCAGTCCGCGTTCACGGTCGATCGCACTAACGTTGCCCCAGGTGAAGGTCACCAGGTTGTAACGCGGCAAATCGAGATTGGCTGCGAGCACTTCTTCTTTTAACTGTTGCAGACTCATGCTGATTTCCCCTCGTTATACAGAGGCTCAGCAGCTTCGCCCCATTTCAGGTAGCGCTGATAAAGGGTTTCGTATTCAGCCACTTTTTCAGGCTGAGGTTGATAGGTGCGCTCAATAGCGCTGGCCATTTTTTCCTGAGCGGCGTTGATGGATGGATAAATATCTGCTGCCACAGCAGCAAAGATCGCAGCGCCGAGTGCACAACACTGATCAGAAGCGACCACCTGAATCGGACGATTCATCACGTCGGCACACACCTGCATCACGGTGGTGGATTTGCGGGCTATACCGCCCAGCGCGGTGACCTGCTCAACCGGCACATCCTGGCTGGTCATGCATTCCATGATGCTACGAGCACCAAAGGCGGTAGAGGCAATTAACGAACCAAACATATCAGGCGCATCAGAGCCGAGATTCAGCCCGGTGATTGTGCCTTTCAGACGTTGGTTAGCGTAAGGTGTGCGGCGCCCATTGAACCAGTCCAGTACGACAGGAAGATGTGCCAGATCGATCTGTTTATCCCACGCTTGAGTCAGCGAAGGCAGCATCTGTTGCTTGTAGTTTTCCAGCGCAGTGCGAAGTTCCGGATAGGTTTTGACCAGCTGATCCAGCGGCCAGCTCAGCAGACGCTGGTACCAGGCATAGATATCACCGAAGGCAGATTGTCCGGCTTCCAGACCGATCATGCCCGGCACAACGCTGCCATCGACTTGCCCGCAGATCCCGGCGATAGCGCGGTTGCCGATGGTTTTATAATCCGCGATCAGAATGTCGCAGGTGGATGTACCGATGACTTTGACCAGCGTATTCAGACTGGCACCCGCACCGACGGCACCCATATGGCAGTCAAAAGCCCCACCGGCAATCATGACGTTTTCTGGCAGATCCAGTCGTGCTGCCCATTCTGAGGTGATTTTTCCAACCGGAATGTCAGCGGTATAAGTCTCGGTGAACAGGGGGTAGTCCAGATCTTTGGTCAGCAGTGGATCTAACGCATTGAGGAAATCCGCTGGTGGCAGACCACCCCATTCCGGATGCCACAGTGATTTGTGACCGGCAGAGCAGCGGCCGCGTTTGATGTCTTTTGGCGCCTGAGTGCCACTCAGCAGAGCAGGAACCCAGTCACAGAGCTCGATCCAGTTGCAAGCAGCTTCACGCACAGCTGCATCGGCGCGGGAAACGTGCAGGATCTTCGCCCAGAACCATTCAGAAGAGTAAATCCCGCCAATATAACGACTGTAATCCGCAAATTTTCCGCTGTGACAGAGTTCAGTAATGGTTTCTGCTTCGGTGATGGCGGTGTGATCTTTCCAGAGCACAAACATCGCATTCGGGTTACTGGCAAATTCTTCACGCAGCGCCAGTACGTTGCCGTCAGCATCAATCGGTGCTGGAGTTGAGCCGGTGGTATCAACACCGATACCGCGAATGGCGGCACGTTGTGCAGGTTCGAGAGAGGCTACAACCTGCTTGACGGCTTGTTCCATCGACTCAATGTAGTCCAGCGGATGGTGACGGAACTGATTGCGGATCGCATCGCAATATTTACCTTCGCTCCAGCGTGGGTAATAGACCACGTGGGTGTCGAGCTCGGCACCGTCACGGCAACGCACGGCTAATGCCCGTACGGAGTCGCTGCCGAAGTCCAGACCGATGACGATGTGCTCTGACATGGTGTTCTCCTGATGAAAAAGTAATTGGTGGGAATCTCTGTGCTGGAAACATAGGAGAAAAAAACAACGGCTGGTTAGTGATTGCCTGCTAAAAATATGGACATATTTGCTATCTAATGGATTTGTGCTGGGTAGCTCAAATTTCGATATGTAACAAAATGGCTAAAGATATAGACGAAATTGCTACAATTTTTCTGCGTGATCCAGGTCTCTAAATTTCGTTGAGAAAACGATTACAACTAATAGCGTTCAATCAACGAAGTCGATAAACAACTGTTTTAGCTTGCTGTTTTTCAGGTTGATGCAAACAAACACAAATGAAGCATCAAATAATTGAACTTATTGACACAACAGCTGGAGACATTGCCATGAATAAAATGGTTAAAAATCTGATCGCTGCAGGTTTAGCGCTTGGTATAGCAAATACTGCTTTTGCGGCAGAGAAGCTGAAATTGGGCTATCTGGTTAAACAACCGGAAGAACCTTGGTTTCAGACCGAGTGGGCTTTTGCTGATAAAGCCGGTCAGGATCTGAATTTTGATGTCATCAAAATTGCCGTACCGGATGGTGAAAAAACACTGAATGCTATCGATAGCCTGGCCGCAAATGGTGCGAAAGGATTTGTAATCTGTACGCCGGATCCGAAATTAGGCCCAGCCATCATGGCAAAAGCAAAAAGCTTAGATCTGAAAGTTGTGACTGTGGATGACCAGTTCGTCAATGCCAAAGGCAATCCGATGACTGATGTTCCACTGGTGATGATGGCCGCCACTAAGATCGGTGAACGCCAGGGTCAGGAACTCTACAAAGAGATGACTAACCGTAAATAGGATACCAAAGAAACCGGTGTTTTAGCTATCACCGCTAATGAGCTGGATACTGCCCGTCGCCGTGTAGAAGGTTCTATTAGCGCACTGAAAGCAGCGGGCTTCCCTGAAGCTCAGATTTACAGTGTTCCAACCAAAGCGAACGATATTCCTGGTGCACTGGATGCCGCGAACTCCATGCTGGTTCAGCATCCTGATGTTAAAAACTGGCTGATCGTGGGTATGAACGACAACACCGTACTGGGTGGCGTGCGTGCAACCGAAGGTCAGGGTTTCAAAGCGGAAAACGTTATTGGTATCGGTATCAATGGGGTTGATGCGGTTAACGAACTGTCTAAATCCAAAGCAACCGGCTTCTTTGGTTCTCTGCTGCCAAGCCCGGATATTCACGGTTACAAGAGTATTCAGATGCTGAACGACTGGGTAGTGAACGGTGTTGAACCTGCCAAATTCACTGAAGTTACCGATGTCGTGCTGATCACTCGTGACAACTTCAAAGTTGAACTGAAGAAAAAAGGTCTGTAATCGGAATCAACAGCTCCGGCATGGGTTAGCCCATGCCGGGCCCGGAGCGAAAAAATGAATCAGTCAGTCCCTTATCTGGAATTTTGTGGCATCAGTAAAGAGTTCCCGGGCGTTAAAGCCCTGCAGAATGTCTCTTTCTCCTGCCATAAAGGAACCGTACATGCACTGATGGGTGAGAACGGTGCAGGTAAATCCACATTACTGAAAATTCTCAGCGGCTTTCAGAATCCATCCGATGGCACCATCAAACTGGGTGGCAGGGAAGTGGCGTTCCAGAATACGGTGGACGCACTGGAAAGCGGCATAGCCATTATTTATCAGGAACTGCACTTGGTACCGGAAATGACCATTGCAGAAAATATCTACCTGGGTCAGTTGCCGACCAAACATGGCTTTATTGATAAAGAAAAATTGTATCAGGATGCAGCCCGCCAGCTGGAACGGCTGGGGATGGATGTATCACCCGAAACCCCTCTGAAATATCTCTCTTTAGGGCAGTGGCAAATGGTTGAAATTGCCAAAGCGCTGACACGTGATGCGCAGGTAATTGCCTTCGATGAACCGACCAGTAGCCTTTCAGCCCGCGAAATCGAGCAGTTGTTCCGCGTCATTAATCAGCTGCGCGATGAAGGCAAAGTCATTCTGTATGTATCGCATCGTATGGATGAAATTTTTGAGCTCTGTGATGCGATCACTGTGTTCAAGGATGGACAATTTGTCCGCACTTTTGAATCGATGGATGAAGTGGATCGTGATCTGCTGGTGAAAACCATGGTAGGTCGAGATTTGACTGATATCTACGGCTATGAGCCACGGCCTCATGGTGAAATGGGTCTGCAGGTCAGCAATCTGATGGGGCCGGGCCTGAAAGCACCGGTTTCTTTCCATGTGAAGCGGGGCGAGATCCTCGGGATTTTCGGGCTGGTCGGTGCCGGCCGCAGTGAAATGCTGAAACTCATTTTCGGCGCAGAAAAAATGGCATCCGGGGATATTTGCGTATTTGGCAAACCCGTACCAATCCGTAACCCGATTGATGCCATTCATAGTGGCATCATGCTCTGTACTGAAGACCGTAAAGCACTGGGGATCATTCCTATCCATTCCGTGCAGGAAAACATCAACATCAGTGCCCGTCGTCATAAAGCCCGTGGCGGCTTCATCATCAACCAGAAATGGGAAGATGAAAACGCCAAATTGCGTATCCGCGACATGCGGGTGAAAACGCCATCTCCTCATCAGGCGATTGCCAATCTTTCCGGCGGTAACCAGCAGAAAGCCATTTTAGGGCGTTGGTTATCCGAAGATATGAAAGTGATCCTGCTGGATGAACCGACCCGCGGTATCGACGTAGGTGCCAAAAATGAAATCTATAACGTGATTTACGATCTGGCTAAATCCGGGATCGCCGTAGTGGTGGTTTCCAGTGAGTTGCCGGAAGTGCTGGGTGTGTCTGATCGCATCATGGTGATGCGCGAAGGGCGGATCTCCGGCGAGCTATTGCACACCGAGGCTAACGAAGTAAAAGCCCTGCATCTGGCGATGCCAGCCAGACAATAACCGGATTCAGATTTGAGGAAATGAGGAGAACTACTATGGCAACAACCACTGCGGCTGCACAGGCAACCGGTAAAAAAGAGACCGCTCAGTCAGGTCTGAGTTTGTCCCGGATCTGGGATCAATACGGAATGCTGGTGATTTTCGCTATCCTGTTTTTGATTGCGAGCGTCACTATTCCTAACTTTGCCAGCATCATCAACATGAAAGGGCTGGGTCTGGCGGTATCGCTGGCTGGGATGGTGGCCTGCGGTATGCTGTTCTGTCTGGCGGCCGGTGAATTTGATATGTCGGTCGGCTCGATTATCGCTTGCTCAGGTGTAACCTGTGCGGTCGCTATCAATGCAACCGAAAGTATCACCATGGGCATTCTGGCTGGTCTTGGCGTCGGGCTGCTGTTTGGTCTGGTCAATGGCATTGTCGTGGCTAAATTTAAGATCAACGCGCTGATCACCACACTGGCGACCATGCAAATGGCGCGCGGTATGGGTTATATCATCTCTGATGGTAAAGCGGTGGGTATCGTTGAAGAGAGCTTCTTCGATATCGGGAACTCCTCCATGCTGGGTATTCCGACTCCGGTTTGGATCACCGCAGTCTGCTTCGCCATCTTTGGTTTGCTGCTGAACAAAACCACCTTTGGCCGTAACACCTTGTCGATTGGTGGTAACGAAGAAGCCGCTCGTCTGGCTGGTGTGAATGTGGTGCGTACCAAAATCATCATCTTCACCATGACCGGTCTGATCGCAGCGCTGGCCGGTATTATCCTGGCTTCCCGCATGACCTCAGGTCAGCCAATGACCTCTATCGGCTTCGAACTGATTGTTATCGCCTCTTGCGTACTGGGCGGTGTCTCCATGAAAGGGGGCATCGGCAAAATCTCCTACGTGATTGCCGGTGTACTGATCCTCGGTCTGATGGAAAACGCCATGAACCTGCTGAACATCTCTCCGTTTGCTCAGTATGTGGTGCGTGGTCTGATCCTGCTGGCTGCCGTACTGTTCGACCGTTACAAACAACTCCGCAAAGCCCGTGTTTAGTGTTCACCCCAGAACACGTTTCTCAGCCAGCGGTAACGCTGGCTTTTTTCCCGGTAAAATTTGAGGTTTCCGTCTGAGTAACGAGGCCTGAGTGACGAACCTGAATAATCACGAGGTAGTACATGAAGATATCCGCTAAATTGATCCTGTTAATCAGTCTCGCCTTTATCGGCTGTCTGGTCGTGGGCGGTGTCGCGTTAGGTCAGTTATCAACATTAAATACCGAGATCCGAACGCTGAGTGATAAGACGATCCCTGGCATTGAACAGCTGAAAAATATCAACACCTCTTTTCTCGATTTACGTTTGCTGGTGAACCGCCATGTCTTGTCATTCGATGGTGATGAGAAAAAAACGCTGGATGAGCGCATCAATGCGAAACAACAGCAACTGAATCAGAGTCTGCAAAAATACAAATCGATACAAGGGAGTACCCCTGATCGCACTTTCTCCGATACCGAAAAATTACTGCTGAATTATCTGAATGCATCTAATGAGGTGTTGTCACTTTCGCGGAAATACCAGAACAGCAAAGCGCAGGAGCAGATGATCGCACTGACTGAACAGGGTGATCGTATTACCGCTTTACTGGATCAAGCGACAGCAAACAATCACCAGCAGGTACTCAACAGCAATCAACGTACTGATGCCACCTATCAGAAAGCCTTAGTGCAGCTGGTGTTGTGTATCGCCGTAGTCGCTGTTGGTCTGGTTGTGCTGGGGGGATGGCTATTCTGGCAGATCCGCCGGGGCATCAAAACAGCAGTCAGCACCATCAGCCGGATCGAACAAACACGGGATTTTACACTGCGAGCTGAGATCGCATCCAACGATGAAATTGCGCATTTGCTACAGGCGTTTAATGCCTTGATCAATCGGCTACAGGAGAACTTTGGTCAGTTCCAGCACGGTATTGAGCAAGTCACCACGATTTCCGATCGTCTGCTGGATGCAGCCAGTAATGTGGCTGATACCGCTAATGTACAGCAAACCTCCTCTTCACAAATGGCTGCTGCCGTAGAAGAGATGACCGTCAGCATCAATCATGTTGCAGATCAGGCTCAGGGCGCCAGTGAACGTTCTCATGAAGCCGGTCAGCAGGCGGCGGAAGGGCAAACAGTGATCGCCAATACGGTGGCTGATATTCATGCCATCGCAGCTGCAGTCAATGAAGCAGCAGAAGAGCTGCATAATCTGGAAGATCAAAACCGCACAATCGCTTCTGTGATTAACGTCATCAGCGATGTTGCGGCACAGACTAATTTACTCGCACTTAATGCCGCCATCGAAGCGGCCAGAGCTGGTGAGCTGGGGCGAGGATTTGCTGTCGTCGCCGATGAAGTCCGCAATCTGGCTGCCCGCACAGCTTCTGCTACCCAGGAAATCAGCCACATCATCAGTAATGTTCAAAACCTTTCAGCCAGTGCGGTTCAACGGATGCAGCAAGCCGTTGATAAGGTCGGTGCAGGTGTCAGCAGCGCTCAGGATGCCAGCCATAAAATGAATGATATCTGCAGTGTGGCTGGCGATAGTGAATCATTAGTACAGGATATTTCTCATGCCATTCGTGAACAAGGCCAGGCAACGGATGTTATTGCGCAACAGGTTGAAACAGTGGCGCAACAAGCAAATGACAACAGTCGTTCTGCGGCATCCTGCCAGAAACTTGCCAATGAACTGACAGGAATAGCACATACGATGAATGATGTTTTGCATTCCTACCGCTTATAAACAGAGTGAATGAGAACGTTTACATAAATTGGTCTGACAATTGTGATCAGACTCTACTACTTAGCGGAATTATCC
>SSEX01000119.1 GCA_008015085.1 Tolumonas sp.
AATCGGTAAGCCGCGTATCGGTCAGATCTCTCGTAATCCGCTGGTGAGTTTCGCATCTCCTGTCCGGGGGGCGTCAGGAGAAATTCTGGGTGTTCTTGCTGGTTTTATTCCACTTTCAGATAAAGGTTTATTTGGTCATATAGAACAGGGCATCCGCGAAAAGGGCGGTACCATTATTGTTGGTGATCCCCGAAATGACCTGATTGTGTCATCGAATAATCCGAACTATATTTTGCAACCATTATCGGAGCTGGGCTCCGCTCTCCAACAGTTCACAAACCAGACCGGTACAGCAGCTATTGCTGGTTCTAATATGCTGGTTGCTGCCCGGCCGATACCGAAGGCCGACTGGGTGGTGCAGATCATGTTGCCGACAGAAGAAGCCTTTTTGCCGGTGACACAGATGCAAAATAAACCTTTATCTGAAAGTGGAATAAAACCAGCAAGAACACCCAGAATTTCTCCTGACGCCCCCCGGACAGGAGATGCGAAACTCACCAGCGGATTACGAGAGATCTGACCGATACGCGGCTTACCGATTATCGTTTTACCCGATGCGATAGCTAATTGAAAATAGTCCCGATCACGCAGCGATTTAGGCCCACCGCCAATAACCGGATAGGTAGCGATAGACATTCCTTGTTTGTCGAGTGCGACCAGACCGCCAGGAAAAAATTCCGGCATAGTGATCCGGGAACGGAGAAAGTTAGCAAGCTGGTCTGATGATGAAAAATGTTCTGCTGCTGACCTGGCAGTTAACTCCAGCAAACGAATACGTTGTGCTACCTTGGCATCAATTTCGGCAGCAATATAGGTAGCAGTCACCTGTTGCTGATTTTCCAGCAAGTTGGCGACATCTTTTTTCAGCGTATCGGTAGTGGAAATTGTCACTAAACATATACTGACGATGACACTTAATATGACAACACCAATCAGCAGGAATGTAAGGCTAACGGAAGATCTTTTTGCCGTCATGGTCTAATACCCTCGCTGACCCGGCCATATCTAATATGATGATATCTTAATATTTATTCCCGTTAGCTGACGTTTTTTATTTTTCTGTTTTACAGCGACACCTTTAATCGTAGTCGATAAAAAGAGAACCATCTGAAATCAGACTGACGCAGCGCCTGTTGGCATCCTGATTGAACACAAAAAAGCCGATCAGGTGATCGGCTAAAGTGGGATTTTCAGGAGCAAACAGGATCAGTGCATTTCAGCAGTGAGCTTAGCTTTTCCCGCCGGTTTTTGTGCTGCTGCGGTCGGGTTGCCCATTCGTTTCGCATATAACGCGGTCACGATAGGTACAAGAATGGATGTCACAATTACTGAGGTCGCAACCAGTGCGGTGGCAGCAGGAGCAATCTTGGCAAATGCCGGATTCATCTGTGCAATAATCACCGGGTTTGCAACTGCTGCCCCCGCCGTAGAAGAGGCTGCCAGACCTGCAGTGCCGTTTCCGCCGCCAATCAGACGGTCAGCAAAAATCAATGGTATACCCGTTACGATAATCACCAGCACACCCAGCGCAATACCCAGCAGACCCGTATCCAGAATTACACCCAGATTGATGGTATTCCCCAGTGCAAAGCCAAAAAACGGGATCAATGTCTGTACGGCACGGCTAAAGAATTCACGCAGATCATGATCGAGGTTACCCAGCGCAAAACCGACCAGGAATGGTAACACCGCCCCGACGAAATGGTGTGGTTCAAAAGATGCCAGACCCGCTGACCCCAGGATCACCATGGTCATGAGCGGGCCGGATTCAACAGACATCAGCACGAACGCACCAGATTCTTCTTTAGAACCATACTGGTTCATCAGGCTGGCATACAAACCGCCGTTGGTCATATCCATCGCCGATACCAGAGCCAGCGTGGACAGACCCGCCAGCATACCGGCCTCAATGCCGTATTCCGGCAGGAAATGTCCGGCAATGATGGCAACCACCCAGGCAACCGCAATTTTGGTCACCACCAGCGTACCGGATTTACGTAATACCGTACCGGTCGCCCGCAGATCTATCGAGGCCCCAATACAGAAAAACCAGACCGATAAAATTGGTAACGTGCCGGTGATGATCCCTTTGGTAAATGATCCGAAATATTCTGCTGTGCCCGGTGCAGTGGTGTGCAAAATAGCACCTAACAGCAAGGGTACGAGCATTAACCCGCCAGGAATGCGGTCTATCGCAGCTTTAATCTTCATAACTGAAACTCTCCGTCAGGACGTTGCCATGCAGACGTCACTTGCAATCAGCACAGGCACAAAAATGCCCCTGCTGCGGAAATTCTCACGATTAACTGCAGGTCATTCGCGAAAACCACCAGCTTCGCTGATCTGGACACAGGTCCATTCAGCCACGTATAACCTAAAACTCTTATAGCCAGGTCGATTGTGCCAGCCAGGTTTTATCCACTTTAAAAACGACTTTGCGTACAGTAGCCGGAGCCCCGACACAACAGAGTGGACGATGAACTTCACCCGGATAAAACACCACAAAATCCCCTGCTTTCAGGTTCATCTGATTTTCTGCTGTCAGATCGCGTGTGAAATAAAGATCAGGTTTTTCCGCTTGGTACTGGCTTGGATCAGTGAGTTGCGGCCCGACAGCCATGCCTTCGACACCTTTAAGCACCATCTGAATATCAAGATACTGCTGATGAAACTCAGTGCGCTGCTCTGCAGCCGGTTTCGTCTCACAGGTAGAGATCATGTAAAACAAATTTGACCCTTCCAGTTCGTAACGACCATCAGCCTGTGCATTCAACGCTGCCAGGCTTAGTTCCGGGCGGCTCAGCAAATGTTGCAATGCCGCAGGCAGCATGGCCTGAGATAAAAATGCCGAATTTCCGAAAATCATTGTTTGCTCCTGTTTTGAATCGACAGGTTAACTTTACTCAGGCTTTAAAATTTATGAAATGACGTAACTCACAAATTGAAACATTGTTTTATTTTTATGAATTAAGAAAAGATAAGGAGCTCTGCAAAGCAGAGCTCAAAGAAAAACAACGGAAAGAGAAGGCATACCACGACCTGCCAGTGATACCGGCAGGCCAGAGAGAAACGTTTATGCAGCAGAGAACGGATAACGCGCCAGACCAAGTTGCAATGAGATATTTTCTGCCGCCTGATGCAGGATGGCGACATAATGCATCAGCTGGTTGTCATCAAAACGGATGGTGGGGAACGAGATACTCAGCCCGGCGATCACATGACCGAAGCGGTCATATACCGGCACGGCCACACAACGCAGCCCTTCTTCCTGCTCTTCCCGATCTTCACTGAAACCATGTTCACGTACTTGTGCCAGCTCTGCCAGCAGTGCGTCCACATTCGCCAGCGTATGTGGCGTTTTCAGATCAAATGTCACCGGCGCCAGAATTTCACGGACTTCCCGTTCATCCAGCCAGGCCAGCAACACTTTCCCAATCGCGGTGCTGTAGAGCGGATTACGGCGCCCGACCCGCGAATACATGCGCAGGTTATATTGAGAATCAATCTTATGCAGATAGACAATGCTTTCTTCTTCCATCGCACCCAGATGGATGGTTTCTTTCGTTTCTTTGGAAAGAAGCCGCATCTGCTGGTCAGCAATACGGATCAAATCAACATGCTGCAGTGCCTTGGCACCCAGATCGAATAATTTCAGCGTAAGAGAATATTTGTCGTTCTCCCCTTCCTGCCGCACATAACCGAGTGATTTCATGGTCTGCAGAAAACGATACACCGTACTCTTCGACATCATGACACGCTGTGATAATTCGGTGACGCCAATCTCATGCTCATCACCCAGCGCCTGCAAAATGCCGAACACCTTAAGTACCGACGAAACAGAATCCTGTTGTTTGGAAAAATCGTTCACTGCCACCTCTGCCATAAAAAGAAAAACTGCTGCGACCACATCTTATGCAAAGCCGGATGCCGGCGCAAATCAGCAAATGTGGAATTGGGATCCATTTTTCATCGCCGTTCACAATTTCTGCAACTGCATGTTACAAAATTTTTGAACCACAACCCACAAAAATAAAACATTGTTTTATTTTGTTTGACACCTCGGTCTGATTTAGTAATCTATGATTGTTTTTTAAACACAACATGAGAGAAAACCATGGATACTCTGAATATCGCCATCATTGGTGAATGCATGGTGGAACTACAACGCCAGGATGCCAGCATCCGGCAGGGTTTTGGTGGTGATACGCTGAATACTGCGGTTTACCTTGCCCGGCAACTGCCGGCCAGTCAGGGTAAAGTGCACTATGTCAGCGCATTAGGCACTGATCATTTCAGCCAGAACATGATAGATGCCTGGCAGCACGAAGGGGTCGATACCTCACTGGTACAACGCCTATCCAATAAAATGCCAGGGCTTTATTTCATTGATACCGACAGCCAGGGTGAACGTAGTTTTTCTTACTGGCGCAGTGATGCGGCCGCCAAATACTGGCTGGAAACTGAGAAAACCGACACTGTGCTGGCACAGATGAGCAAAATGGACGTGATTTACCTGAGCGGGATCAGTCTGGCTATTCTGAGCCCGGCCAGTCGTCAGCGGTTGTTCGACTTTCTGGCTACTTTTCGCACACAGGGTGGCCGAGTGGTGTTTGACAACAATTACCGCCCACGGCTGTGGCAAAGCCGCGAAGAGACCCAGCAGTGCTATCAGCAGATGCTGGCACTGACCGACATCGCCTTCCTGACGTTAGACGATGAGGATGCACTCTGGGGTGAACACCCTCTGGACGAAGTCGTCGATCGCACCCTCACCCTGGGCGTTAGTGAAATTGTTATCAAACGCGGCGCATCGCCTTGCGTTATCGTCAGCAAAAGCGGAGTGCGTGAAGAGGTCGCCGCACAGAAAATCAGCAACGTGGTCGATACCACGGCCGCTGGTGACTCATTCAGTGCGGGTTATCTGGCCCGTCGTCTGCAACACGGCAGCATCACCGAGTCTGCAATGCAGGGGCACCTGCTGGCCGGGACCGTGATCCAATACCGCGGGGCGATTATTCCTGCTGCCGTTATGCCGTCATCATCCCTTTAATCTTTTCTGGAGAAATTATGTCTACCTTAGTTGAGCGCCTGCAGGCACTGAAAATCATTCCGGTGATCGCTATTAAAAATGCGGATGATGCGGTCGCATTGGGAAAAGTCTTAGTCGAAAACGGGATGCCAAGCGCGGAAGTGACCTTCCGCACTCCGGCTGCAGCTGAAGCGATCCGCCGGCTGCGAGCCGCTTTCCCGGAGATGCTGATCGGGGCTGGTACCGTACTGACCACAGCACAGGTTGATGAAGCAATCGAAGCGGGTGTGGATTTCATCGTCAGCCCAGGCTTTAACCCGACTACGGTGCGTTATTGTCAGCAACGCGGTGTGGCGATTGTACCGGGCGTGAATAACCCAAGTCTCGTTGAACAGGCGATGGAAATGGGCCTGCGCATGCTGAAATTCTTCCCGGCTGAACCATCTGGTGGCGTGAACATGCTGAAAGCAATGTCAGCGGTCTATCCGGTGAAATTTATGCCAACCGGCGGTGTTACCCCTGATAACGTGAAAACCTATCTTGGCCTCAAAACCGTCGTAGCTTGCGGCGGCACCTGGATGGTTCCGGCCGATCTGGTTGATAACCAGCAGTGGGACAAAATTGGTCAGCTGGCCAAAGAAGCCATGGCCGCATTGGCATAAATTGTCATCCAACCCAACTTTCTTAAAGCCATTTCGCAATGCGAAGTGGCTTTTTTATTTTTATCGTCCACCAGGCAATTTCAGGCTCTGAGCTATATCACAATATTAATGAAACGATGTTTTATTTTTATTGAGTGATTGTTTTGATCTATCTATTATCTCTTTATGCCGAATACAGCGGCACGCCGAGAGGCTATCTCATCAGGCAGGTATCTTTACTTTGGCCTGATAGATAGTCTCTTC